>CAYRCA010000385.1:0-4817 GCA_964422565.1 uncultured Acidobacteriota bacterium
TGGCCCTTTCGCGGCGGGGGGAGCGGCCGAGCGGGCGGGGCGCCGACGATGTCGCCCCGTGGAGAACTCCGTCTCCCGAGCCCGCCAACTTGACAACCCGCCGCCCAATGGCCTTTATTGTCGCTTCGGGTCCAGTTCTTCGAACGGCCCGGCGAAAAAGCAGATGGCGGACTTGATCGCAGCGCTTCGGGAGGGTCCCATCCTGGCCGATGGGGCCATGGGCTCCTATATCTTTCGCCGCACCGGGCGGCTCTCGGAGCACAACCACGTCTACGAGGCCCTCAACGAGGACAATCCCGAGCTCATCGAGGAGATTCACCTGGCCTACCTTCGGGCCGGCGCCCGCTGTCTGACGACCAATACGTTCGGCGCTAACAGGTCGGTTCTCCGGGCCCTGGGCGAAGAGCGGGGCGCCGGACGCCTCACCCGGGCCGGAGTGCGGGTGGCGCGCCGCGCCATCGAACGCTATCGCCGCATGCAGGAGGGCGCGGCAGATCTCTACCTGCTTGGTTCCGTTGGCCCCACCCTGGGCCACGGCGGCGATCGACTCGACGCGGCCCGGGATTACGAAGCGCAGGTCGAGGCGCTGCTCGACGAGGGGGTCGACGCCGTTCTGCTGGAGACGTTCCGTTCCCTAGACCCGATCCGCGAATTATTGCGCCTGTGCGCGACGCGGTTCAGCCCGGACGTGCCGCTGATCGTCGATCTCGCCTTTCAGCAAGACTCCGAGCACACGACCTGGAACATTCCTCCCGGGGAGTTCATTCGCCTGGCGGTGGACTCGGGTGTTGCCGCGGCCGGGATCAACTGCTGCGCCCCCTGGGACGCATTGGCCTTCTTGGACGAACTCGACCGACTCGACGAAAACCTGCGGCGGGCGATTCTGATTTCGGTGATGCCCAACGCGGGGGGGTTTCAGAGAATCGGAAACCGTTACATGACGCAGGTGAACCCGGAGTTCATGGGTGGGCTGGCGCGAACCCTGGCCCGAAGAGGCGTCAGGCTCATCGGGGGCTGCTGTGAGGTACATCCGCTGCACATCCGCGAGATGCACAACTATCTGCACGGGCACCTGGCGGGCGTCCGGGCTGTCGAGGTGCGGAGCGACGCGGAGCGCCGGCCCACCGGAGACGAAGAGAAGCGGCTCAACGGACCCTTCTCGCGGAAACTGAAGGACGGCTCCTTCGTCGTAAGCGTCGAGACGCTCCCTCCGCGGGGCACGTCGCCCCAGGTACTCAACGCAAAGATCAACATTGTGGAGACGCTCGCCGATTCCGGACTGGCGGATGCCGTCGACATCACCGACGGCTCGCGGGGCATCCCCCTCATGCCGGTGGCCGACTTCGTGGCGGTCACCCGGGAGCGGCTCGGTTGGACTCCGAAGACGGGGGATCGGCTGGAGATCATCCCCCACTTCACCTGTCGCGACCTGAACATGATGGGGATGCAGGCCCGGCTGGTCGGCTTTCACGCCCAGCGCGTCCACAACGTGCTCTTCATCACCGGCGATCCGCCGAAGATGTCGCCCACCTACCCCCGGTCGACGGCCGTTTTCGACGCCGACTCGATCGCCATGATCCGCTTGACCCACAGGTGCCTCAACGCAGGAGTCGATTTCGGAGGACAGGCGCTCGCCCGCTCGGGTGATCCCCGCACACATTTCACGCTCGGTTCGGGTTTTGAGCCCGAAGCCCTGGATTTGAACCTGGAGTTGGAGAAACTGCGCAAGAAGATCGACGCCGGGGTGGACTACATCATGACTCAGCCGACCTTCCGTCCCGAGCCGCTGGGAGCGCTCGACCCCTTCCGTCCGCAGGTCCCCATCCTCGCCGGCGTCCTGGTTCTGACGAGTCTCGATCACGCCCGGCGAATGTCCCAGGTCCCCGGGGTCGTGGTCCCCGAGCCGCTGCTTCGGCGCTTCGCTCGACTCGAGTCTCCGGCGGATCAGGCCAGGCTCGGTGTGGAAATCGCGGTCGAGCAGGTGCGCTGGGTCCGCACGGAGGGATGGGCCGGGCTGTACCTCATGTCGCCCGCTTCCTTCGCGCGAACTGTGGAAGTCCTGCGGGCCGGAACGTCGTAGCCCCACTCGACGAGGGAGGGGGGGAGAAACGTTCGACGCCCAAGGGGTGCCTTGCCTCCCGAATTGGGGTAAGGCGCCCCTCAAGTTGCCGCAGCCCTGATCCGAGCGAGTCCGTCCTACCGACCGGCCGGGACATAACTCAGATCGGGTCGATAGCGGAGGATCTCCCTGCGCTCCCCTTCGACGGCTTCGAGGAAAGTCCGCAGGAGCGTCTCGGCTTCGCGACGTCCCAAAGCTTCCTCCGCCGCCGCGACGAAGGGTCTGTCGGGCGGGTTCATGTCGGCCCATTTGTTCATGGGGAGCACGACATTGAAAGTCGGGCCTTCACCTCCGGCGATGATCTGTTCCCATAGGTAGTGATGCGGCCAGTTCACCTGCTGCAAGGCGTTGTGGAGCCGCTCGACCGCATGGGTGAATTCCGCAACCTTGCTGGGCTTCACGCGGTGGCTGATGACGTGTACGAAGCTGGGCGAGATATCCGCAGGCCAGTTGGACATCTCCGTTCGGAGTTGACTGTACCAAGTGGTCATGGAATCCAGGTGGGGGCCGATCCGCGTCATGGCGTCGGCCCGGTCGCGGGCGTCGAACTCCTCCCTGGCGTCGAAGTCTTCCCAACGGTGTCCCGGCGAAATGACCAAGTACTCACCCACCTGCTCCCCGGTTTCAAACTGCCAGACACGCCACGCCCAGGAGTCGTCTTCCTCACGGTGCCAGCTCATGTGCCCCTTCATCGCCTCCTCAAATTCTTGCACCATACCGGGCTTCGGCTTGACCTGGAGGAAAACGAAAATCTCTCCCGGCGGTTGTTGGGCGCACAGAGGCGCGATCAGCACCAACGTTGCGACGACGGTCAAGAGGATCCTTCGAGGACTCATCTTCCCTCCCCCAATTTGTGTGATGAAAAGCGACACGAATGGATAAGTGATAGCCATTGTAAGTCGGACTCATCCCCGAAGCAATAGTAGCGACGTGAAGCGCGTGAACTAACCCTTCCCGGCGAGGCCTCGGCGCGAGTGGAAGCGGGCGGGTTTCTGCGTATCGAGCGCGAGTGGAAAGATCACGATCGAGTGCTCCTGAACCTCCCCATGCCGCTGAGGACGGAACTCCGATACAACAAGGCCGTCTCGTTGAGCCGCGGCCCGCTCCTCTTCAGTCTTGGAATCGGCACCCACTGGAGAAATGTCGGGGGGGACGAGCCGCGTGCCGACTGGGAGGTCTACCCTACGGAAAGCTGGAACTATGCCCTCGAGCTGGACCCCGACTCTCCGTTGGAGACGGTCGAAGTCCTATTCGGCCCGCTGGGTGGCCGCCCCTTTCCCGTCGACGAGACGCCCATCCGCCTGCGCGCCCGAGGGCGACTGTTGCCGGAATGGACTCCGGAGAGGAACGCGGCCGCGGCTCCACCGCCGAGCCCCGTCGAGACCCTTTCCCCTCGACTTCACTGGACCTGGTGCCCTACGGGGCAGCCAAGCTCAGGATCACCGAGTTCCCCTGGGTTCTCCCCGAGGACGCCGGCAAGGATGGGGCTGGAGAGTCACAGAGAAACGGCACCGGGTCTCCGTCGGCAACCTGAGGCGCGCTGCGCGGTCGGGACCCTTCGGTCGCGACGCCGGACGGCCACATCGCCCAGTGGCCCTGGACCGCCAGGGCCCTCTCCTGTCTCGAGACGCGATCTTCAACCTGATCGCCGACCTTGTTCCGTTGCGCTCGTCCGCGAGGCGTAGCCGCCGTCCCCCGGGGTCGTCGATTTTGTGGCTCAATAGGTCGTGCTCAACAGACCGCCGTCGACCAAGACCACCGAACCCGTCATATAGCTTCCCGCCTCGCCGGCGAGGAGGAGGGCGACTCCCACGATCTCCTCGGGGCGTCCCCATCGACCCAGCGCCGTTCGCTCGGCCGCCACCCGCCGCTGCTCCTCATTCAACACCGAGGCCGGCAGATCGGTCAGGAATGGTCCGGGGGCGATGCAGTTCACGGTGACGTTGAAAGGCGCGAGGTCCAGGGCGCCGGACTTGGTGAAGCCGATCAATGCCGCCTTGCTTGCCGAGTAGGAGTGCCGTCCCGCCTTGGAGGCCAGACCCATGATCGAGGAGATGTGGATCACGCGACCCCATCGGCGCTCCTTCATTCCCGGCGTTAATGTCCGGGTCAACACCATCGCCGCGGTCAGATTCAACTCCAGAGTCCGGTCCCAGTCCTCGTCGACGATGGCGTCCACCGGTTGGGGAATGTTGGTGCCCGCGTTGTTGACCAGGATGTCGACACGGCCGAATCTCTCGAGCACCGCCCGCGCCAACCCTTCGGTTTGCTCGCGCACCGCGAGGTCGGCCACGAAATACTCGCCCCGTGCGCCGCTACCCGCCAGGATCTCCTTCAGGGCGGGCGCCAGTTCGTCTTTTCGGCGGCTGCAGATGGCCACATCGGCTCCCGCGAGAGCGAAGCCCCGGGCCATCGCCTTCCCCAAACCTTTGCTCGCGCCGGTCACCAAGGCCGTCCTGCCCTTCAGTCCGAATAGATCTTGGATCATGAACCTCCCTCCTGTGGTTGAGCCATTATTCACGAAATCGGCGCCGACTGCCGGGGAGAACCGGTGGGAAGACGGGCGTCGCTGCCCGTCGCCCTGGGGAGAGCCGCGGAGAACGGCCGGAGACCGGCTGGAAGCCCGTCTTCCGCGCGCCCGCCCCGGGTTGCCGCGGAGACCGGCCGGAGACCGGCTGGAAGCCCGTCTTCCGTGCGC
>CAYRCA010000386.1:0-4809 GCA_964422565.1 uncultured Acidobacteriota bacterium
ATCGGCCGGGCCGCGCCCGGGCAGGTCTCCTACCGCGAGCTGGTGGAGCGCGAGCCGGACGAGCTCCAGGCGGCGGACACCTGCCGGAACGACGCGGCGGTGTGGCAGTACAGCTCGGGCACCACCGGCGCGCCGAAGGGCATCATCCAGATGCACAAGAACATCTACTACCACGCCCGCTGCCACTTCGAGGCGCTGCTGGGCATCCACGACCAGGACCGCGTCCTCTCCGTGGCGAAGCTCTTTTTCGGGTACGGCCAAGGAAACTCCCTCTACGCCCCCTTCTCCGTCGGGGCGACCACCGTCCTGATGCCCGATCGACCGGAACCCGAGGCCGTGGCGGAGCTCGTGACCCGGGAGCGCCCGACGGTCTTCTGCGGCGTCCCGACGGCCTACAACGCGCTCCTCCAGCTGCCGGACTTCGCCGAGCGGTACGACTTCGGGTCCGTTCGCCTGTGCACCTCTGCGGGAGAGGCCCTGCCGCCCGCGATCCTGGAACGTTGGCGCGCGGCCGTGGGGCTGGACATCATCGACGGGATCGGGTCGACCGAGTGCTTCCACGTCTTCATCTCGAACCGTCCCGGGGACATCGTGCCGGGCTCCACGGGCCGCCCGATCCCCGGGTTCGAGGCCCGGATCGTGGACGAGGAGGTCAACGACCTGCCGCCGGACGAGATCGGCAACCTCCTGATTCGAGGCCCCAGCGTCGCCGCCGGCTACTGGAACAAGCACGAGCTCTCCCAGAAGACCTTCCTGGGAGACTGGGTGCGGACCGGGGACAAGTTCTCCCGGGACGCGGACGGCCTCTACTGGTTCGCCGGGCGCAACGACGACATGATCAAGGCGGGGGGCATCTGGGTCGCGCCCATCGAGGTGGAGGCGACCTTGTGCTCCCACCCGGCGGTCCTCGAGTGCGGGGTGATCGGCGCCCCGGATCAGGACAACCTGATGAAGCCCAAGGCGTTCGTGGTGCTCCGGGAGACCCATGCGGCCTCGGCGGAGCTCACCCGCGAGCTCCAGGACTTCGTGAAGTCGAAGATCGCGCCGTTCAAGTATCCCCGCTGGATCGAGTACGTCGCCGAGCTCCCGAAGACCGCCACCGGCAAGCTCCAGCGCTTCAAGCTCCGGGACGCCGACGCGAAGGGGCGCTGACCCGGAGCGAGGTTGGGAGGCATGGGCATGGGCAGGAACGGACGGGTGGTCGGCGCGCAGGAGCGGTTCGACCAGAAGGAGGTCGCCTTCACCCGCCTCGCGATGGGCAAGCTGGGGGACGGCCCCAAGGAGCGGTGGCTGCGGGAGTCCGTGGACCCATACTGGCGCGCGCTGTACGGGTACACCCGCAAAGAGAACTCCATGGTGAACCAGCTCCGCAAGACGGTGGACGGCCCGGTGCGGTTCCAGCAGGTGCCCGTCGAGGACCCGGCGGCGATGTCCGAGAGGATCAAGGAAGCGGCCCGCTTCTTCGGGGCTGACCTGGTCGGGATCGCCGCGATGGACCCCGCCTACGTCTACTCCCATCGGGGACGGAACACCGATCTCGAGGACGGGTGTTTCGGGGCGGAGATCGAGAACGACCACGCCTTCGCGGTCGTGATCGGCCGGGCCATGGACTACGACCGGATCAAGACCTCGCCGAGCTACACCTCCGACGCGGAGACCGGGAAGGCGTACGCCGAGGCGGCCAAGACGTCCGTGATGACGGCCGGGTTCATTCGGGAGCTGGGCTATCCCGCCCGGGCCCATCACTTCCGGCAGGATGAGGTGATCCATCCGCCCCTGGCCGTGGCCGCCGGGCTGGGGGAAATGGGGCGGTTCGGCTACGTGATCCACGAGGTCTACGGGCCCCGCTTCCGCACGGCCGTCGTCACCACTGACCTGCCCCTGGCGGCAGATGGGCCGGTGGATCTCGGCGTGAGCGAGCTCTGCGAGATCTGCCGGAAGTGCGCCGACCACTGCCCGGCGAAGTGTATTCCCCCGGAGGAGAAATCCGTCGTGCGGGGCGTGGAGAATTGGACCATCGACGCGGACAACTGCATGCGCTTCTGGGCGGCGAAGCCGGAGAGGAACCTCTGCTGCGCCAGCTGCATGGCCTCCTGCCCGTACAACAGGCCGGATACGTGGTATCACCGGCTGGCGGTGAAGATCGTCCGTCGCTCGAGGATCGGCGCCCGCGCGCTCCTGGCCTTGGACGACTTGCTCTACGGGAGGTGAGGGCGAAGCCCGCGGGATGTCGGGGGAGGCGGGCCCCGGGGCAGGGGAACAGGGTCTTGGGGGAGAAGGACGACGTCGTGAGGCTCTTCGAGGGATTTCGCATCGGCGGCAAGTTGGAGGTTTCGAACCGGGTCATGGTGCCGCCCATGGTGACTCGGCTGGCGACCGAAACGGGCGAGGTCACGGACAAACTCGTCGAGCGCTACCTCCTCTACGCGATGGGCGGAGCCGGTTTCGTCGTCACGGAGCCTGTCTCCGTGAAGGAGCAAAAGAGCGGGCAGTTGCTGCGGCTGAGTGACGACCGGTTCATCCCGGGCGTCAGGAACCTGGCGCAGCGAATCCACGGGGAGACGGCTGCCAAGGTCGGCGTGCAGGTGATCCATTTCCTGAAGATCTCGCGGAGTGGATATCGCCAGACCGTCGAGGAGCTGCCGATCGCCGAGATCAGGGAGATCCCCGGGCTGTTTGCCCGCGCGGCGAGCCGGGGCAGACAGGCCGGTGTCGACGCGGTGGAGCTTCACTTTGCCCACGCCTACACCATGTCGTCCTTTCTCTCCCGGCATAACCAGCGACGGGATGAATACGGCGGGTCCCTGGAGAATCGGCTGCGCCTGGCGGAAGACGTCGTGCGGGCCACTCGACAAGCCGTGGGAGAGGACTTCGTGATCGGTGCCCGCATCAACGGGGACGAGTTTACGCTGGGCGGCACGACGCTGGAGCAGTCTCGCGTCATTGCAGTGCGCCTTGCCAGACTGGGGTTGGACTACCTGAGCGTCTCGGGGGGCGGGAAATTCGAGGACGCGATCCCCGTCGCGGGGAAACCCCTCAGCCCGTACTCAGGCTATAGCGGCGCGCGGGCCATGCCGTTTCACTGGATGCCCGAGAAGGTGAACGTGTATCTCGCGGCAGACATCCGACGGACGCTTCGGAAAGCAGGCCACGAAACCCCTGTCGCCACCGCGGGGCGGATCCCCACGGCCGAGGTCGCCGAGGGCATCCTCCAGGGGGAAGAGGCGGACATCGTGGCCGTGGCCCGCCCGATTCTCGCGGATCCATACTGGCCGAAGAAATACGAAGCGGGGCGGGGGAATGCGGTGGTTCGATGTATCTACTGCAACCACTGCAGAGATGCGGAAGGGTCCTTCGAAGAGACAACCTGTTTCAAGTGGAAGCAAAGCGACGGCTCCACTCGGGCACCTTCCGTCTGAGCAAGGAGTTCCTGTCGACGGAGAAGACTGGAGGGATGGGGATGGCCCGAGAGAACTACAACGTCTTCCAAGAGATGTCGGCACGCAAGAAGTTCACCTGGAGCGATGCGGTCAAGAAGGGACAAATTCTGGTGATCTCCGGAACCGTGTCCACGGACGAAAACCATCGGACGATTCACAAGGGTGACCTTCAAGCGCAGGTGAGGTGTATCTACGAGACGGTCCAGGGCATTCTCGAAAGAGCTGGAGCGAGCTTCGATGATGTCATCAAGACGACGGACTATATTATACCGGAGGCGGTCGCGGACTACGTCAAGACGGCAGTCATACGGCGCGAGTTTTTCAAGGGTAACTATTCTGCCGCCACCGGGGCTGTCGTGCATAGCTTGCTGAGACCCGACTGGCTCATCGAGATTGAATTCATGGCCGTTCTGGACGGATAGGCTGCAGTATGGGTTACCCATGCCTTGAGGTTGTCACGATCTCTCGCGAAAGGTCGCCGACTCCGCGTGTTCCATTGGGAACGCCGGCGCTGCGTCGTAGGCTGGGTCCGCCGGCGCGCGACCGGGGTCCCAGTTCCTTCGGGGCAGGCAATGCCTCGTGGGTGCCGGCGCTTCTCCGAAGTGGGATACGGAGGGGTACGGCACCCGTCTCGCGACGGGAGCGAGCATGAAGAAGAGCTTCGGCGACGAGCAGTATTTCGAGGATTTCGCCCTGGGCGACGAGTTCCATGCCGGCCCGCTCGCGTTCACTGAGGAGGAGATCATCGCCTTTGGGCGACAGTTTGACCCGCAGGGCTTTCACACCGACCCCGCGTTCGCCCGCGAACACTTCTACGGCGGGCTCATCGCCAGCGGTTGGCACGTGCTGGCCAAGACCTTTCGGGCCCTGATTGACGCCGGGTTCCTGCGGGGTGGCGGGATGGGCTCACCGGGAATCGATGAGGTCCGGTGGAAGAGGCCCGTGCGCCCCGGCGACGAGTTACGAGTCATCCTTCGGGTCACCGGCATCCGGCCGTCCACTACACGGTCCGATCGAGGTTACGTGGACTTTTCGTTCGAGGCGTTGAACCAGCACGACGAGGTGGTCGCCGCGTATCGCGTGATGGAGATCCTGCGCCGCCGCCAAGCGGCGTAGGGCGACCCGCGTCAGGGGTCGGCAGGATCTTTCGCGGGTTTCCCGCTTGGTTCGAGTTTCAGGCACTTTTCGGCTGGGCTGCGCCCCCCAGCGGTCCGACTCGGATCCGGCACCGGTGAGATCGTACGAAGACACCCAGAGGAGTGAACGGATGGATGGTTTCGTGCCTTGGCCCGAGGAGTATGCACACCGGTACCGGCAAGCCGGCTACTGGCTCGACCGAACCATCTCCGAGGTCCTCGACGAAAGGTTT
>CAYRCA010000387.1:0-4809 GCA_964422565.1 uncultured Acidobacteriota bacterium
GAGTGCCCACCGAGGAGAAGACCACGCCGACCAGGACCAGCAACAGGAGGATCCACAGCAGTCGCGCCGAGACGGTGAGGTTGTAGAAGACGATGAAGGCTCCGAGGATGAGCACGTCCACCAGGGTCAAGAGCAGCCAGTTGGCCAGGAACTTGCCCAGGAAAAGGACCCCTCTGTCCACCGGAGCCAGAATCAAGCCGTGCAGGGTTCCTTCCTCCCGCTCCGCCTGAAAGGACCGATTCAACTGAATGACTCCCGGGAACAGGAGCGACACCCAAAGAATGCCGGGCGCCGCCGCCCGGATCGCCTGATCCCCGGGGTCGAAGGCGAAGTTGAAGACCACGAGGATGAGCAGCGCGAAGAAGAGGGTGGTTAGAAACGCCTGCCGGGAACGATACTCAAGCCTGAGATCCTTCTGCGTCAATATCCAGATCAAGCGCAGAGTCTTCATGAGACGCCGTTGTCCGCCGAACTACCCCTTCACCAACTCGAAGTAAAGGCTCTCGAAATTCGCCTCGGCAACCTCTTCGCGCCGCGCCCGGTAGACGATCCGGCCTCGGCTCATCACCGCGAGGCGGTTCGAAAGAGTGAGACCCTGGCCGAGGTTGTGTGTGATCAGCAGAACGGTCCGGCCCTCCGATTTCAGTTTCTCCAAGACCTCGGTGAGCAACCGGCTTCCGTGTTGATCGAGCCCCGCGTAGGGTTCGTCGAGAAGCAGCAACTGGGGTTCGTGGATCAGCGCCCGGGCCAGGGTAAGTCGCTGCTTCATCCCGCTGGAGTAGCCGCGCGTCAACTGGTCACCCGCCCACTGGAGATCCATCCTCTTCAATTGAAGGCGCGCCCGGTCTGCGGGTTCGGCCACTCCGTACAGGCGGGCAAAGAAGAAGAGGTTCTCAAATCCGGACAGCTCGTTGTAGAGCAGGCTCTGATGGGACACATACCCGACCCTCCCCCGGCCGTCCTCCGCCTCCCGAAAGAGAACCGCGCCGTCGGAGGGCTGCACCAACTGGGCGACCATGCGGAGAAGCGTGGTCTTTCCCGCTCCGTTGGGCCCAAAGATGACCCAGAAATCGCCCTCCTCGATGTCCAGGTCCACCCTCCAGACGGCCGTCACCGAGCCGAATCTCTTGGTGAGGCGCTGGATCGAGACCAGGGGACCGGAGGCGGCCATGTCAGGATTGCTTCCCGGCGACAGGTTTCCTCCGCTCCAAGACCTCCAGCTTCTTGAGGGCGTCGACCGCGCGAACCTCCCACTCCGATTTCAGCCTTTCGTAGTCCTCCTCGGACAGTTTTCCCATGCGGAAGTCCATTTCAATGTCCTTCAGAGACGCGATGGCGTTCTCCTTCTCCTCGAAGGCGAGGTCGTGCTCGGTTGGATCGTCCAGCACGTAGTCCTCGGCTTTCTCCCTCAGTAGCGGCCAGGCGACATAGAGGATCAGCGCGACCAGAACCAGAGGCGTCAGAAGCAGTTCCATAGGCGTCTAGATTGTACCGTGTTCCGCGCTCCGACGTTTCGAGGTTCCGAGTTGCGGAGATGCGACTTTCGTCCGCCATCTTCCCGAACCTCCGGATCGCGGTATGATCGGGGAAGGAGCGCCCAGGAATGCCGGACCCTAGCCTTGACGTCAAACTGGAGCGGGTGCCCACCAGTCCCGGCGTTTACCTCTTTCACAACGCCGAGGGACAGATCCTCTATATCGGCAAAGCCAAGAGCCTCCGGCATCGCATACGTTCCTACTTTCAGTCGAATCGGACCCTCGACCTGAAGACCGACTTCATCAACCGGATGGCGACTGATTTCGATTATATCGTCACCGACAACGAGGTCGAGGCCCTGATTCTGGAAAGCACGCTGGTGAAGAAGCACCAGCCCAGGCTGAACGTGCGGCTGAAGGACGACAAGGCCTTCCTGCACATCAAGCTGACCGTGAACGAGGCCTTCCCCAGGGTGCTGCTGACCCGCCGCATTCGAAGCGACGGGGCCCTCTACTTCGGTCCCTACCTGCCCGCCTCCCTCGCCCGCAGCACGATCAAGGTAATCAACCGTCATTTCCAGCTCAGGACCTGCTCCATCCCCATCGACGGAAAGCTCGAGCGCCCCTGCCTGGAGTACTTCATCAAGCGATGTCTCGGTCCCTGTGTCTCGGGACTGTGCGCCGGCGAGGACTACGATCGCGCCGTCCAGGATGTGATCCTCCTGCTGGAAGGTCGAAACGATCAACTGCTGAAAGCGCTCACCGAGAAGATGCTCGATGCCTCTCGCCGGGAGCGGTACGAGGCCGCCGCGTTCTTCAGGGATCGCATCCAGTTGGTGAGAGAACTGGCGGAGAAGCAGAAGATGGCCTCGACCATGGGGGACGACGTCGACGTCTTCGCTTACTACCGGGAGGGCCTGAGGCTTGCCCTGCAGCTCTTCACGCTGCGAGGCGGACGGGTCGTGGGAAAACGGGAATTCTTCTGGGAGGATCTGGAGGTTTTCGAGCCCGCGGTGTTCCTGCGGGACGCCGTCCAGCAGTTCTACCTCGGCGCCGGATTCGTGCCCGCCCGGATCCTCCTCCCCCTGGAGATCGAGGATCAGGACATCGTTCTGCGATGGCTCAACGAGAAGAAGGGGCGCGACGACCGGCGGAAAGTCCGAATCCTGGTGCCGAAGCGAGGCGACAAGCTCGATCTCCTCCTGCTCGTCGAGCGGAATGCGAAGATCGCCTTCGAAGCTCGGTTCAAGACGCGGCGGTCGGAGAAGGTGAGGCTTCTCGAGGTGCTTCGGGACCGCCTCAGCCTCCCGCGGCCCCCTCGACTGATCGAGGCCTTCGACATTTCAAACATCCAGGGCGCGGACACCGTCGCATCGATGGTGGTCTGCCGCGACGGCTTGATGTCGCGCCAGGATTACCGCCGGTTTAAGATCCGTTCCGTCCAGGGTCCGGACGACTTTGAGGCGATGCGCGAGGTGGTCCTTCGGCGTTACCGGCGCGTCGTCGACGAGAATCGGCCTCTGCCCGACCTGGTGCTGGTCGACGGTGGCCTGGGGCAACTCCACGCCGCCTACCAGGCGCTGTCCAAGGTGGGAATCGACGAGGACCTCGCCCTGGCGGCGATCGCCAAGCGGGAGGAGGAGATTTTCGTTCAGGGACAGGAGGACTCCATCCGCCTCGATCCGACTTCGCCCGCGCTGCACTTGATTCAGGAGATTCGGGACGAGGCGCACCGGTTCGCCGTCACCTACCACCGGCGGCGGCGAAGTATCCGGGATTTCGAGTCCGAACTCGACGGCATTCCGGGGATCGGCGAGAAGAGGAGAAGACGGCTTTTGCAGAATTTTGGAAGCCTCGCTCGAATCCGACAAGCCTCCGTCGACGAACTGACCCCCTACGTGGGAAGAAAGCTGGCCGAGGCCGTCAAGCGGCATCTGGGGGAGCGCCCCGTCAGACCGAAAGCGTAGGATTGACGGGTGAAAATAGCGATCGGAAGCGCCTCGCCAACCGAGATTGAAGCGGTCAAGGAGGCCTGGAAGGTCCTGGCCCCCGGCATGCCCGGGGATCCGTCGGAACGGGCGGATTTCCTGGCCTATGGTGTAACCGCCGATCTTCCCCCCCTTCCGTTGTCGGTGGAGGATCTCATGCACGGCGCCCAGACCAGGGCGGAGAATCTCATTCTGCAACTCAAGCGGGAGAGGGCCGAGGCCGATCTCTATGTGGGACTGCAGGCCGGTTTCCATCTTGTGGATTCCCTCGGCCTCCGGCGCCTGGCGTTTCTGGAAAGCTGGGCCTACGTCACGGATGGCCACCGAGGCGGTTTCGGACATGGTGTGGGCCTGCAGATTCCCCACCGCCTTCTCGGTCCCGTCATCGACCGCGGCGTCGATCTGGCGATCGTCCTGGACCGCCTCTCCCATGAGCTGGAGCTGGCGGCCGGTCAGGGACCCTGGGAACTCCTGAGCCGGGATATCCTGAGCGCCCGGCATACGTTCGTGCTGGCCCTTCTGACCGCCTTCGCCCCCTTTTACAACGAGGATGTATACCGCCGCCCCGGGGAATGACGGCTGTCGGGGTTTCGAGGTTTCCTGGTTGCGGGGCCTAGGTGCGAAGGGACCTGCCCAAGGGAACTATGGTGACGTCAGTGACATGAATCTGAGCCGCGAGCCCGCCTGTGGCACGCCCTCTCCCGCCAAGAAAAATCAAACAACACGCCGTCACCCGAAACCCGAAACTCGGAACTCGGAACCCGAAACCGCCGCGATTTTCGTCCCTCCGGGTGCGCCCCGCTCATGGACACTCACTCCTCCAGCGGTCAGCGGGCATCTCCTCGCTCCCGGCTCCCCGCTCCCCCCTCCTCGCTTCCCGCCGACGGGTCGTTTCCCAGGATCTCGACCATCGCGTCGTGGATTCTCCCGTTGGTTGCCAGACATTCCGGGTCATAGATCCCGACCGGGCTGCCGTCAAACCGCGTCACCGATCCACCCGCTTCACGGACGATCAGAGACCCGGCCGCGACATCCCAAGGGTGCAGGCTCAGCTCCCAGAAGCCCTCGAAGCGGCCGCAGGCGACGAAGCACAGATCCAGCGCGGCCGAGCCGTCCCGCCGCACCGAACGGGCGGAATCCATCACCCGGTTGAAAAGCCGCAGATTCCTCCTGATCTCTTCGCGATGGTAGGAGAATCCCGTGCACAGCAGGCTGTCGACCAGACTCTCCTGGCCGGAGACCGAGATGGGACGCCCATTCAACCGCGCTCCCCCTCCCTTGTAGGCGGTGAACAACTCCCGATTCACCGGGTTGTAGACCACTCCGGCAACCAACTCCCCCGCAAG
>CAYRCA010000388.1:0-4546 GCA_964422565.1 uncultured Acidobacteriota bacterium
GAGCGGAAGGGCCATATTCTGACCATCGAGGATCCCATCGAGTTCCTTCATCGTCACAAGTCGTGCCTGATCAACCAGCGTGAGGTCAAGGCCGATACCAAGTCCTTTGGCTCCGCCCTGCGCATGGTACTCCGGGAGGATCCGGACGTCGTCCTGATCGGTGAAATGCGCGACCTGGAAACCATCGAGGCCGCGGTGCGCATAGCCGAGACCGGCCACCTGACTCTGGCCACCCTGCACACGAACTCGGCCTACGCGACCATCAACCGCGTGGTGGATTCCTTTCCCCCTCACCATCAGCAGCAGATCCGAGCGCAACTCTCCCTCGTGCTGGAAGGGGTCGTGTGTCAAACCCTGCTCCCTCGCATCGACGGAGGAGGGCGGGTCGTAGCCACAGAGGTCCTGATTCCCACGACCGGCATTCGAAACCTGATCCGGGAAGCCAAAGTTCACCAGATCTACTCCATGATGCAGGCCGGACAGGCGAAGTTCGGCATGCACACGATGAACCAAAGCCTCGCGCGCCTGTACCAGGAGCGAAAAATCTCCTACGAAATGTGCCTGTCCCAGTCGTCGAATATGGACGAGTTGAAGAAGATGATCGATCGATCCGCCGCGGCCCAGACGGCCAGGGCGGTCTAGTCGGAGGATAAAGTCATGCCTGTCTATGTGTTCAAAGGCCGCCGCTACGACGGCGGGACCGTGGTCTCGGGGGAACGCACCGCCGCCTCCAAACAGGCGCTGGCGGCTCTCCTCCGGGGCGAGAACGTCCTGCCCGTTGAGATCGATGAAAGGCAGGAGGCAAGCCGGTCGAGCGCCGCAACGGGCCGGGTCGGCGCCAAGGACTTGGCGCCTTTCACGAAGCAGTTTTCGGTCATGCTGGACGCCGGGTTACCCCTCATCCAATGCCTGGAGCTCCTCGCCGAGCAGCAGGAAAGCCCGGCTTTCCGGAGAGTTCTCAACCAGGTCCGCGAGGATGTGGAGGGCGGCACGACGCTGGCCGACGCCATGAAGCGGCATCCGAAGGCATTCAGTCCCCTCTTCGTCAACATGATCGCGGCGGGAGAGGCGGGCGGAGTCCTCGATCTCATCCTCCGCCGGCTGTCGGTCTTTGTGGAGAAGGAGGTCAAGCTCAAGCGATCGATTCTCTCGGCTTCGGTTTACCCCAGCATCGTCTTCCTGGTCGCCATCGTCATCGTCTTCATCATCATGGTCTGGGTCGTTCCCGTGTTCGCCTCCCTGTTCGAGGGCCTGAACGCTCCCCTGCCGGCGGCGACCCGCTTCGTCATGGCCATCAGCAGCTACTCCGTGACCTTCAGCATACCGCTGTTGGTCCTCACCGTCCTTTCGGCCGTCGCCCTGCGTTACTTCTACGCCACCGAGCAGGGGAGGCTGGTGATCGACGACCTCCTGCTGCGGATTCCGATCATCGGCATCGTGTTGAAGAAGATCGCGGTCGCCCGATTCTCGCTGACCCTCTCCACCCTGCTGTCGAGCGGCATACCCCTTCTGGACGCTCTCGAGATCACCGCCAACACGGCGGGCAACAGCGTGATCCAGAAGGCCTTGATGCAGGTGCGCAAGGAGGTCGCCGAGGGCAAGACCCTGGTCGACCCCCTGAAGCGTTCCAAACTCTTCCCCGCCATGGTCAACCAGATCGTGAACGTGGGCGAGCAAACCGGGGAGCTCGACCAAATGCTGGACAAGCTGGCCGCCTACTACGAGGAGGAGTCGGACGCCGCCATCGCCAACCTGATGACCCTGATCGAGCCGGTCATGATCGTGTTCCTGGGGATCGTCATCGGCGGGATCGTCATCTCCATGTACCTGCCGATCTTTACCCTGATCGGCCATCTTTCGGCATGAAGAGGAAGCGAAGTGGCGTCGATAGAAGACAATAGAGGACAACCCAGAGTTATGACCTCCACGGAAGACTTTCGAAGATGTGATCGGCGTCACCGGGTCGGTCGACGGCCTGCTATAAATTTGTTTCAGATTCAGCTTTTGGCGAGTTCGAGTCTTTAAACACGTAAGGAAAGGGGTAGAGGATGAAACGACAACAGGGTTTTTCACTGATTGAGTTGTTGATCGTCGTGGCGGTCATTGGCATCATCGCGGCGATCGCGGTTCCCAACCTGATGCAGTCCAGGCTGGCCGCCAACGAGGCCTCGGCGATCTCCTCGCTGAGGACCCTCGCCACGGCGCAGATGACGTGGGCAGCCACGCAGGGCAACGGCAACTTCGCGGCGGCCTTGAGCGATCTCTCCGATGCGGGTCTCATCGATGAGGTTCTCGGCGAGGTAGAGGTGAAGGACGGGTACGGCTTCACAATGGAGGCCGACAACGATACCTTTACGATCAATGCGGATCCGACGACTCCGGACATCACGGGGCGGCGAGGCTTCTGCGTCGACCAGACCGCTGTCATCCGCTTTGAGTTGGCAGGGGGGGCCGATTGCACACCAGGCGGCAGCACGCCGCTGGGCGGCGCTGCGCCTTAGATACACCAGCGTAGAGAAATCGCCAAATCGCAACCTTTGAGGGGGCCGGCGGCCCCCTCTTTTCTTTCCTCGCGCGGAAGGGCGGGGGGACGACAGGCATCCCTGCCTGTCGCCGCAGGATCTTGGCGTACGACACGGGGGAACATCTCCAGGACATCGCCGAGACCGACCGGCGACCGGCTGGAAGCCTGGCTGGAAGCCCGCCCTCCACCCTTTCCGGGGGGACACCCGCCGAAACCCAAACCCGCCCCTACTCGGCCGTGGCGGCCTCGGGGTTCAGCATCGGGATGAGGGAAAAGGCGTCCCTCTCCTCCTCCTCCTCCGGCTCCGGCAGGGGCACCTTCGCCACCTCGATGTTGCGGTAATACTCCATCCCCGTCCCGGCCGGAATGAGGCGCCCCATGATGACGTTCTCCTTGAGGCCCCGCAGGTAATCGATCTTTCCGCTGATCGCCGCCTCGGTCAGAACCCGGGTCGTCTCCTGGAAGGAGGCCGCCGAGATGAAGGAGTCCGTGCTCAGCGACGCCTTGGTGATGCCCAGCAGCAGCGGACGACCGACGGCTGGCCTGCCGCCCTCCTTCTCCACCCGCTCGTTCTCCTCCTG
Organism: uncultured Acidobacteriota bacterium; assembly: GCA_964422565.1. GTDB lineage: Bacteria > Acidobacteriota > UBA6911 > RPQK01 > JAPXNP01 > CAYRCA01. Next base: position 3,106 of record CAYRCA010000388.1, read on the forward strand.
GAAGCGGAACCGGTCGACCTGCTCCTCCAGCAGGAACTCGGTGTCCCCGACCTCCTCGACCTTGACCCAGCGCATCATCTGGCGAACGATCACCTCGATGTGCTTGTCGTTGATGTTGACGCCCTGTAGACGATAGACCTCCTGGATTTCGTTGACCAGGTAGCGCTGCAGCTCCTTCTCCCCCAGCACCCGGAGGATGTCGTGGGGGTTGCGCGGGCCGTCCATGAGAGCGTCGCCGGCCCGGACGAACTCGCTTTCCTGGACGTTGACGTGGACGCCCCGGGGCAGAAAGTACTCGGCCCTCACCTCCGCGTCGTCACCCTGCACGATGAGCTTGCGCTGGCCGCGGGTGACGCCGGCGAAGTGGACGATGCCGTTGATCTCCGTGATCACCGCCGTCTCCTTCGGCTTGCGCGCCTCGAACAACTCGACCACCCGCGGGAGGCCGCCGGTGATGTCCTTGGTCTTGGTCGTCTCCTTGGGAATCTTGGCCAGCGTGTCCCCCGGAAAGACGCTGTCCCCCGGATCCACCATCAGGTGGGCCTTTGAGGGGATGAGATAGGCCTTGACCTCCTTGCCGTCGGCGGACTTGATCTGGATCAGCGGCTGGCGCTTCTCGTCGGGGGAGTCGGTAATAACCTTGCGGGAGAGGCCCGTCACCTCGTCCACCTCCTCCCTCATCGTAACCCCCTCGACGATGTCCCTGAAGGCCACCGTGCCGCCCACCTCGGTCAGAATCGAGTTGGTGAAGGGATCCCATTCGATGAGCTTCTGGCCGGCCTCGATCCGCATGCCGTCCTCCACCAGAAGCCGGGCGCCGTAAATGACCGCGTAACGCTCCTTCTCCCGGCCGCGGTCGTCGTGGATGAGGAGGCTCCCGCTCCGGTTCATGACCACCAAGACGCCTTCCTTGTTCTTGACCGTCTGGATGTTCTGGAACCTGACGGTTCCGGCGTTCTTAGACTCGGTGGTCGATTCCTCCTCGATCTTGCTGGCGGTTCCCCCGATGTGGAAGGTTCTCATGGTGAGCTGGGTTCCCGGCTCGCCGATCGACTGGGCGGCCAGTACCCCCACGGCCTCGCCCAACTCCACCATCTCGCCGGTGGCCAGGTTCCGACCGTAACAACGACGGCACAGCCCCCGCTTCGACTTGCAGGTCAGCACGGATCGGATCACCGCCTTCTCGATACCGGCGGCCTGTATCTGAGCGGCGTTGTCCTCCTGGATCTCATGGTTAATATCGATGAGCGTGTCCCCGGTAAAAGGATCGATCACGCGCTCGAGAGCCACCCGGCCGACGATGCGGTCGCGCAGATTCTCGATGATCTCGCCTCCCTCGACCAGGGCCCTCATCTCGATACCGTCGAGTGTCTGGCAATCCTCCTCCGAGATGATGACGTCCTGCGCCACATCGACCAATCGGCGCGTCAGGTAGCCCGAG
>CAYRCA010000388.1:4556-4795 GCA_964422565.1 uncultured Acidobacteriota bacterium
GGCGGTCTTCAAAGCGGTGTCCGCCAACCCCTTCCGCGCCCCGTGGGTCGAGATGAAGTACTGCAGAACCGTGAGGCCCTCGCGGAAGTTGGCCGTAATGGGGGTCTCGATGATTTCCCCGGAGGGCTTCGCCATGAGTCCGCGCATCCCGGCCAACTGGCGAAGCTGCTGCTTGCTGCCCCGGGCTCCCGAGTCGGCCATGGTGAAGATGGAGTTTATCTGGCCGCCTCCGTTCACAA
>CAYRCA010000389.1:0-4792 GCA_964422565.1 uncultured Acidobacteriota bacterium
CCGGTTGGGCGCAGGCGCAGTTCCGCTTGCCGCATTTCCGGTAGTTGACCGAGATCGAATCGACACCCATCTCCCCCGGTTGACGGTCCCCGGACGGTCATTTAACATGGATGTGAAGATCTTGAATCCGGTGGAGAGTGATCGCGCCATACCAACAACTCCGAAATCGGGCCTCCGCCGGATTTTTCGTTAACAGGACCCCCCACACAGACCTCGTCTGGAGGTTCCCACAAGCAAAGGAGAAGAGATGAGCTCCGAGACTAGTTTCCGCACAGGCCGCCGAGACTTTTTCAGAACAGCCGGCGCCGGGCTGGCCGCGGCCGCGATTGTGAGCACCGCCGCGCGGGGTACGAATCGCGCGCTCACCGAGGAGGAGAAGCTTGCCCGGATCGCTTCCTGTTGCTGGCCTCCGAGACAGATATTCAAGAGCCGTCGGGGCAGGTCGGACAACCCCGAGGCGATTGAAATGCGGAGGAAGTACGGCGAGATCACCATGCTCGACTTCCCCCAGTGGACCAAGGATACCTATCCGGGTGTCTATCACATGGATCTGTGGTCGGACGTCTTCGGTGATTCCACCGACGATTCCCAGTACACGGAGACGACTTTCACGCGGGACGGACAAACAAGGACGTTTTACCGGTGGGATCCCTCCACCCCCTCCTCGAAGAGGTGGCTCGACGAGTTGGCCAACATCCAGGTGAAGACCGGCACCAAGTGCTGCCATGTCTCCAACAACGCCCCCCAGAATATCGCCGATCCCAATGAGGAACTGCGCCGGGAGGGTGTGCGGGTGGCCAAGATCTGGATGGACGCGTCCGCCGTGTTGGGAGCTAAGACGATGCGCATCAACACGGGCGTGTCCGGCACGCGGGTGATGCCCGAGGCGAGCGCCCAACGATCCGGTTATCCCCGAAACGACCAGATCGTGGTGTACCTGGACCAGTGCATCAAGTCGTTCAAAGAGCTGGCGGACTACGGAGAGAAGGTTGGCGTCATCATCTCCATCGAGAACCACTGGGGCCTCTGCGCGAACCCCATGAACATCAAGATCGTGATCGATGAGGTGAACCACCCATATTGCGAGGCGACTCCGGACTTCTGCAACTGGGAGCACGAGTATCACCTCTATCACGGGCTGGAGGTCCTGATGCCCTACACGCATCACCACATTCACGCGAAGTATTGGGATCGCTGGAAGACGGAGGAGAAGGACTGGAACGACGTCGGCCGCAGCGTTCGGATACTCAACGCCCACAAGTTCAGGGGAACGATTGCGCTGGAGTACGAGCAGGGCCCCTGGGACGGGATCGAAGGGTCGAAGTGGCTGATGCGCGAGGTGATGGCGGCGTTGTAGGCTCCCAGGGTTTCGAGTCGGGTCAAGGGTCCGCGTAATCCGTGTAAGTCCTCGTCAATCCGCGCAGACCCCGCCGGGGCTCGACTCGGAAAGGGCCTCTTCCCGGCCGCGAGGCATAATACTCGAGACTCGAAACTCCCGGCCAAGGAGTCAGCCCGCAATCAGGAAGTGCACCAGTGAATCCCAGTGGAGCCACTGGGAGGGATGGGCCGAGATGACCTCGCCGAGCCGGTCGACACTTCGCTGCAGGTCGGTTCCGACGTCCTCCGACCCGGGCAGTGGGTCAAGGATGCGGATGACCTGACTCGACCACCGCTCCTCGTCCCGAAGGGAGAAGAAGGGGACCAGGGGACAACCGGCGGCGTGCGCCAGCTTGATGAAACCTGCTGGAAAGCGGCAGGTCTGCGCGAGAAAACGGACCTCCTCGGTGTGCTGAAAATGTTGAGGAGGAACGTCGATGGCGATCGCCACCAGTTCTCCTCTTCGCAGGCGAGCCAGGGCCTTGAGCCCGGCCTCGGCCAGGCTCGCGTCGGCCCTGCCCAGGCGGAAACGGATAAACCCCCGCCGGCTCTTGCGTTCCATGGTCCGGATCTTGAAGCGGGCGTACCGCCGATAGGCGGGATGGAAGGAGTCCTCGGCCGGGGAATCGTTGACCAGGTAGTTGAGGGGATAGCCCTTCAGACCAAGACCCGCGACCGCCGAGGTAAAAGACCCGCAGTGGGCCGTAAAGAGCAGCGCTCCGCGGCCCCGGTTGCGGATTCCGTCCAGTACCTCGAGCCCGTCGAAACGAAAAACGCGGTCGATGGTTCCCGGTGTCCAGCGCGGCATCCAATAGGTTTCGAGCTCCTCAGAGGTCTGGATCTCGTAGCTCCGGATGGTTGTCCTGTCGACCCACTCGGGAGGCCGGTCGGGAAACACTCGTCGCAGGCTGCGATGGATCTCACATGTTCGCTCGCCTCGCCGCGAGGCCAGCAGACGCCCATACCGCCTGATCAGGGCGTATCCCGCGGACGCTGGAAGGAGCGAGAGTATCGGCAGGCGTATGAAATAGTGGAGCCAAGGCGAGATCCACCCACGACGGTTCGTCAAAGCCGCGCTATTGTACCAAGGTTTGCGGCGTGCGATTCGGGTAGAATGTGGGGCTCGGAGGCGGCTTCGTCGAGTAGAGTCCGAATGAAAGGCCGCCGGAGACGGACATGGATCAGCGGGAGCGAATCGAAAGTGCGGTGCTGAGGGCGCTGGCTGAGGTGAATCGTCAATTGCCGGAGGAGGAGAAGGTGTCCCTGACGGCTGATGTCCCCCTTTTCGGTGGGGAGGGCCGACTCGACTCGCTGGGCCTGGTCAATCTGGTGGTGGAGACGGAGATTCAAATTCAGCGGGAGTTTGGGTTGGCTGTCGCTTTGGCCGACGAGAAGGCCCTGTCCCAGAGCAGAAGCCCGTTCCGGACGGTGGAGAGCCTGGTGGAGTATGTGGGATCGGTCCTGAGAAACTCGGCCCGTGTCTGAGAGGCGCAGCGTCGCCGAGCATTACGAGGGCGTGGTCGATGCCTGGCGGCTGATCATGGGGCCCCGTTTTCACGTCGGTTACTTCGACACGCCGGAAGAGGATCTGGACCGGGCGACGCTGCGGCTGGTCGCAAGACTGGCAAGTTGTGGGGGAGTGCCGGAGGCGCCACTTCTGCTGGATGTGGGCTGTGGGTTGGGGAACGTGGCGCTGCTTCTCCACCGGAGCCATCGGGCCAGGGTCTGGGGGATCACCCTGACCCAAAGGGAGGCGGTGGCGGCTCGCCGGGCGGGTGTAGCCAAGGGTTGCGCCGCCGCCGTCGCCTTCTGTCGAGGTGACGCGCGGGCCCTCGGCTTCGGCGACGGGTGTTTCGATGTCGTCTGGCTGATGGAGTCCTCCCACCTGATCCGGGACAAGTCCGCCCTGGTTGCGGAAGGATACCGTGTTCTTCGGAAGGGGGGACGGCTGCTGCTGTGCGATTTCATGCTCCAGCGGCCCCCGCTTCTGGCGGACATCTTCCACTACTCGGAGGTTCTGCGGACGGTGGAGCGGGCGTTTGGGAGGGTCAAGGCGGAGACTACAGCCTTCTTCCGAAAGGAACTGGCGCGGACCGGATTTCAGGAGGTGGTGGTGGAGGACGTCACTTCGCGGGTCATCCCCACCTTCGACCGCTGGCGGGACAACCTGCGAAGCGCGTCCGACCGGCTCCAGGCCGATTTTGACGGCGCTCGCAGACGCGAGTTTGAGGAGGCCTGCCGCGCGGTTGCCCGTCTGTTCCGCGAAGGTTTCCTCGGCTATGGGTTCGTGAGGGGACGAAAGGGGGAGGAGTGAGCGTGGAGTCCGGGGAGCGGACCGCTCCGGAGCGGCAAACGATGGTGATTACGGGCTCCAGTCGCGGCATCGGCCGGGCGTTGGCCGATCACTACCTAAAGCGGGATTTCTTCGTCTATGGATGCAGTCGACGGTCGTGCCCGATTTCTCATCCCCGCTACCGCCATTTCGAGCTTGACGCGGCCGACGAACCCGCCGTCCTGGAGGCCTTCGCTCGAATCCGGGAGGAGCGGGGGGCACTCGACGTGCTTCTGAATAATGCCGGAGTCGGAGGCATGAACCATCTGCTATTGACCCCGATGTCATCGGTCGAAGGGATCATGCGAACAAACTTCGCGGCCACCGTCCTCTTCTCCCGGGAGGCGGCCAAGCTGATGAAGGGAAGGGAGCGCGGGCGCATCGTCAACTTCAGTTCGGTGGCGGTTCCTCTCCGCCTGGCGGGAGAAGCGGTTTACGCCGCTTCGAAGGCGGCTGTGGAGACCTTGACTGAAATTCTCGCCCGCGAGCTTTCCGAGTTCCGAATCACCGTCAACGCCGTCGGGCCGACTCCGGTCGAGACGGACCTGATCCGGGGAGTCGGCGAAGAGAGAATCCAGCGGTTGTTGCGTCGCCAGGCGATCTCCCGGTTGGGTGAAGTCTCCGACATCGTCAACGTGGTAGATTTTTTCATCCGACCGGAAAGCGATTTTGTCACCGGTCAGATCCTCTATCTGGGTGGGGTGCGATGAGCGTCGAGTTTCTCTTGGAGCGCTTCCGGGAAGCGGGAGAGAAACCGGCTTTTCTCTGGAGGAATTCACTCTACGACTATGGCCGGCTGCTTTCGGCGACTCGGGACTGGCGGTCTCGCCTTCGGAAGTCCGGAATCGAGGCCGGAGCGGTCGTCGGCCTGGGGACGGGCCTCTGGCCGGAGGGAGTAGCCGCTCTACTGGCTCTCCTCGAGGAGCGGTGTATCGTCGTTCCCTTGTCGGACAGCGCGGCGGGAGAGGTCGACAGGCGCATCGGCCTGGCCCGGGTAGGGCTTCTGCTCGAGTTGTCCCCGGAGGTGGAGCTCGACGTCCGTCGCCCGCCACGTTTACTCGCGGGGAAGCGCCAGCGGGAAGC
>CAYRCA010000390.1:0-4776 GCA_964422565.1 uncultured Acidobacteriota bacterium
TGCCGAGAAGTCCTCGCTCGGAGGCAAAGTTAACCGCCAGATCGAGGACTGTGCTCTCGACCACTCCCCCCACCACTCTCTGGACCTGTCCCGTGTTTTTCTCGAGAACCAAGAAATCGTCGGGGCCGAGAAACGCCATGCTAACGGGAGTGATCAACCCGGTAGCCGCCGTTCTAACCTCCAGGTTCGGATCGATCACCTCGGGCTGTTGGCCTCGCAGGGGCGACGCCGCTCCGAAACCAATCAGCGCGACTAGGACAAACCGGGAGATCCCCGCCGCGATTCCTTGTAGTGCGCGTCCCCTTGTTGCTGAAAAGCGCGTTTCCGTCGATGATGCAGTGAGAACCATTGCACGTCCCTCCTTTGAATTGAGCCATTTACCTCCCCGGGAGGCGACTTCCCCGCCGAAAAGACGGCCCAGCCTGGTCGGCGCTTCCCAAGCCCAGCCGAAGCCGAAAACCCCTTCTGGACAGAGCCTCTTTCAAGAGTGGTGGAACCCTTGCTCTGCCCTTTCCTGCGGTTTTGTCGCTACTAAGGGGAGATTTGGTTGGAACTGAAGCAAAACTTGTACCACGCGTACTCCGATTCGGAGGCGAGTGTTTTCGTTTCCGTCGATCGGCTTCGCGCGCATGTCGCGCGAAGACTGGTCAGCGCAACGGAAAACCGAGGTTTGATGGAAGACGACGCATGAAGCCGATATCGTCGAAGAAAGATTCCGCCGGGTATGGCGGTTCTTCGTTCACGCGGGGAAAAGTTTCCCGACCGGGGAAATATTCCCGTGCCTCCGAACATCACGCCGCTGTGCGGTTCTCCCCAGTTCCGCCGCGATGGGTCGCGCCAAACCCCGCAGGTTGCGGTAGTCGGGGAGGGATTATGAGCCCTTGCCTCGATTTTGCGGGGCACATCCATTCGCAGGACCGAACGGCGGCAGTCTTCCGACCGGCCTGCGGGCAACGGACGCTTTGGCGTGAATCTGCCGCAAGAAGGGGTTTCGAGCGTTGCGGATGAATTGAGGCGGCAGGCCGACCTGCCGAAGAACTCGGTCTTCCGGATTCTCTACACCCTCGAAGCCGCCGGTTATTTATCGAGGGATGAATCGGGGAGTTACCGCGTCGCCATCGACGCGAGGCCCTGGGTGGCGGGTTCTTTCGTCAAGGATCTCGTCGGCGCGGCCACGCCGGCTATGCCGGCGCTGCGGCGAAAGCTTCACGAGAAAAGGGGGACATCGCCAGCAATTTCGCCATGTCGCAGACCCGCTTCGCCTCCGTCAGTCCGCCGACGCGGCCCACGTCGGGTTGGACGACGTCGATCTTTCCCACATCCATCAGCTCGGCGAACTCGAATCGCGTCGTCTGCCACTCCCGGGCGGCGATGGGCGGTAAGGCCCTCGTCGGTATGCACCAGCACGACGATTTCACGGGTTCAAAGTGGCCCGGATCTAACCGCGCGCTCTCTCCCTGCCGGGCGTTTCGGGTCAAGCGGCTCCACGACGTGGAACGCCCGGCCCCCGCAGTACCCGACCGGGGAGATCCGAGCCGCGCAGGCCCTCCTCCAGGATCACCCTCCCGTTGACGATCACCCAGTGAACTCCGGAAGGGTACTGTTTCGGCTTTTCGAAATTGGCGTGGTCGATCACCTCGGAGGCGTCGAAAACCGCGAGATCCGCCCGGAAACCTTGCCGCACCAGGCCCCGATCGTGAAGCCCGATCTTCTCCGCGTTCATGGCGGTCATCTTTCGAACCGCTTCGGGCAGAGTCAGCACACCGTATTCCCGGACATATCGCCCCAGGACGCGGGGAAAGGTCCCGAAAAACCGGGGATGCGGATGGGCGGGCCCCGCCGGCCCTTCCACGCTGACGGCGGATCCGTCGGAGCCGACCGAAGTGAACGGTTGGCGCAGCGCCAGCCGCATGTCGTCCTCCGAATGGTGAAAAAAGACCGCGGGAACGCTTCCGTCTTCCTCCACCAGCAGGTCGAAGAGGGCCTCGACGGGGTCCTGGTTCCGCTCGCGGGCGAAATCCCCGAACCGTCGGCCGACATAGGGTGTGTTCTCCGGTCGCGACACGGAGACGATGAGGATTCCGTCCCATCCGTCTCCGGTGGCGAGGTAGTGGTTGTACCAGCCGGGAATGCCATCGAGGATATGACCGCGCATCCGGGCGCGAGCCGCCGGGTCCGCCAGGCGCGCCACCAGGCGCTGGCGTCCTCCGTCGTGAGCCCAGGGCGGGATAATGGCCGACAGGTTGTTCTGACCCGCCCGATAGGGATACACGTTGGCCTGGATGTCGAGGCCCCGGTTTGCGGCTTCGTGAATCAGCTCCACCAACTCGGGCATGCGTCCCCAGAGGTCTTTATGGGCGATCTTCAGGTGGAGGATGTCGACGGGAATCCGGGCACGACGGCCGATCTCGATGGCCTCCGCAACGGAGTCGAAGACTCCCTCCCCCTCATCGCGAATGTGAGTGGAATAGATCCCTCCGCGACTCCGAGCGACCTCGCCGAGAGAGACCAGTTGATCGGTGGTCACCAGGTTGGCGGGCGGCATGAGGAGGGAGGTGGACAGGCCCAAAGCGCCCTCCTCCATGGCCGAGTTCACGAGCCGTTTCATCTGATCCAGTTCTTCGCCCGTGGCGGGGGACTGCTCGAAGCCCTTTACGTAGGTCCAGACCTGACCCTGCCCGACGTAGGAGCCGATGTTGACCGCCACGCCCCGGGCCTGGACATGGTCGAAGTAGCCGCCCAGCGAGTCCCATTCCTTCTCGCCCGGTCGGACGGGGCCGGCGGAGTTCCCCTCGCCGAGGACCATGGTGGTCACTCCCTGACGGACCATGCTCTCGCAAAGGGGTTCGAGGAGGAGGGTCTCGTCCGAGTGGTTGTGGATGTCGATAAACCCCGGGGCCACGGTCAGGCCGCCAGCGTCGATGCGCCTACGGGAGGAGGCCGAGCGCAAGTCGCCGACGGCGGCGATCCGGCCGTCCCGGATGCCCACATCGGCTCGATAACCGGCGGCCCCCGAACCATCAACCACGGTACCGCCCGCGACGACGAGGCTGTATTCGGTTGTTCCGGCGGGACTTCGACACGAACCGAGCAGTGCCGGCGCCCCCAGCGCGACGCTTTGCAGAAAGTCTCGACGTCTCATTCTGGAACCCTGAAAGCGTTCGGTTCACTCATCATCGGCACTCCGCGCGGGTGCGGACTTCCTTCAGTTATATCGAATTCGTGAGCTTGGTTTCCAGCGGTAAAGTCGGGACGCCGAGACACTTTGGCGGCGATGCCCGTCTTGGTCGTCCATCAGGGTCAGTAGGGAGCAGTAGGGAGCCAGACCGGACGGGAGCGAGACCTGTCCCCGCTTTCCGTCCCCGCTTGCTTACCGTCCGTTGTATGGACTGCGCGGCCGGTACCGCTTTCTGGGGGTGGTGATCGTGAACGGCCTGATCTTTGGCCTGTTCCACGTGGCCCTGTTCCGAATCCTGCCTACGGCGTTTTTCGGCGTGATATTCGCCGCCGTCACGCTGATTACCGGATCGATCTTTCCGGCGATGGTCTGGCATGGACTGAACAACGTGGCCATGGTGTTGCTCGCCCGCAGCGGCGTCGACGTTTCCGGGATTGGGCCGGTACTCCATCTGGCGGGCGCCGCCGCTCTTGTAACGGTGTTCTGGGTGATCGTCCGCTATGGTCGTCGCGACGCCGACGGCGGCGCGGGTGGGGGCGGCGGGTAACATCGACAGTGGTTCGGACTCCACGTAGAATCCTCTCGGCGATGCGCGTTCTCTGGGCTGTGAGCTCCGTCGGCAAGGGGCACATCTCCCGCGATCTGGCGATTGCCGGAGCTTTGGGGAGATTGGCCCAGACCGAGATTGACTGGCTGGTCCCCGAGCCGCTGACCGAGTTTGCCCGTAAGGCGGGATGCACCGTCCTGGATTGCTCCCGTGATCTTAAGGGAAGTGGACGCACCCTCGCAGAGTGTTCGCGGGGCGGTCGTCCCGTTTCGATCTGCTGGACTACATCAAGGTGGAGACGCGGTTTCATAAGCATGACTTCCTCGTTTCCGCTTCTGCTTGGGAGGGGAAGAACTACGACGTGATCGTCGCCGACGAAGCATTCTGGCTCCTAACCGGTTTCGCGCGGCGCTGGCGGCAGAAGCCCGCTCCATTTTCTGTTCATCACCGATTTCATCGGGACCAAGGCGATGTTTCCGGGATTCCGCGGGCGGTGGCTCGCCTGGATCAACAACCTCAAGTTCTGCTTCAGCCACCTGGGGGTAGACCGATACGTTTTCATCGGTCATCCTCTGGAAACATTCCCGACGAGAGGATGGGCTGTTGCTTCCGCGACGCAGGGCATGGGGAATCGCCCACTGCCGCTTCACCAAGCCGGTCATGAATCCCCCGCAGGAAGAGTGGGGGGACCGGAATGCGCTGCGTCTCCGGCTCGGTCTGGACCCTGGGAGACCCCTGATCATTGCCGTACTGGGTCCCTTGGGGTTCGGGATTTCAGCCCCGGCTGGGAACTAATTGCGGTCCGGACCCCGGACCGGGTTACGGGAGGCGCTTCTCGCCTTGACCGCGACCTTGCCGTTGAACAGGGCAAGCGGTTGGCTTACGTGGCGGCGACTCGGGCGAGACGGGAGGTCGCGTAGATGCACCCGCGAGGTGGACCTTGGCAGGGCGGGAAGACGTGGAGCGGGGACAGGTTGCGCGGAAGGCACATCTGGCGTGGGTGCCGAAGTACCGGAAAGGGGTGCCGCACGGGGAAGTGGCGATTCGTGTA
>CAYRCA010000391.1:0-4771 GCA_964422565.1 uncultured Acidobacteriota bacterium
ACTGCGGGAACGAAGAACTCGTGCACCCGAAAATTCAGGGCGTCGGGCGGAGGGATGCCCCCGAAAACGGCCAGTTCCTCGTGGGGAAGCTCGTCCACGGTCACATCGATCTCCCGTTCCGGAATCCCCATCAGGTGACGGTCGAACCACTTGACCGCCTCGGCTCGGAGCAGTTCCGAGTCCTGGTGACCGCTTTCGACGACGAGATTCCGAAAGTGGTCTGCCCGGTCGTAGCTCTCGTACAACCGGCCCACAACGCGCTCGAACTCCTCGTAACCCGGGACGGGGAATAGCGGGTCTTGACGACCGTGCGCCATAAACAGGGGCCGCGGCGCGATCAGCGCTCCCTGATGCGTCATGTCGTGCAGCCGACTGTTGATGGCGAACATACAGTCGCAATGGCGTCGCTGGGTGTTGTCCTCGACGTTCGCGGCGTAGGTGCTGTTGCCCATGATCGGGACGACGACCTTCAGCCGCTCGTCGACGGCGGCCGAGAACCAGCTCATCGCCGCGCCGCCGGAGCGTCCCGTGATGCCGAACTTCTCCGGGTCGATCTCGGGGCGCGTCTCCAGGTAATCGAGGGCCCGAATGACGTTCCAGACCTCGAGTCCCGCAGGGGTGTAGCCGCGGGAGTACCAGTCGTAAAGCTCGCTGTTGAGAACGCCGTGGTGCAGGGCGAATGTTTCGGCGATCTGGATCGGATCGAGGATCATCGCCCCATAACCGTGCCGCGCCAGCGTGATCGGATGGCGCTGGTAGCTGGCCTTCGCGCCGAACTCGTTGAATGCGTGCCCGCAGACGTAAATGACTGCCGGAACCCCGCCGGAACGTTCCCGGGGCAAATACAGGTTCGCCGTCACGTACACCTTCGGGAGGCTCTCAAAGGCGATGTTTTCGATGGTATACCCGTCCCGCTCGATTCTGCCGGTGATCCGGACGTTGAGGTCGGTCTTGCGGGGCCAGGGCTCGAGTCCGAGCATCTCGCGCATCTCCCGCCGACGCTGTTCGACTCGCGGTTCCCAGATTTCCCGGGACTCCATCTCGGCCGCGGCCCGATCGGTGATCCGGCGCGCCTCGACGTTCATCCAGGCGAGAATCTCCTCCTGGGACCGGCGCATCCGCTCGTAAGGATTGGTCTCGTCGGTTGTCGCGGCGGTCCCGATCAGCAGGACCAACAGCGATGGGAGTATTGTTGTGCGCATCTTTCCGTGCCTTCCGTGTGTTCCTCTTCGGCCGTCACCCGGGATCGGACCGTGAACGGTTTATTTGACCGGAGCCCTCCAAGGGTGTCAATGGGCGCCGAGTCGCGCGAGTCGCGCCGCGGGATCGGTTCCGACGAAAGCCGCCCGCCCGGGGCGGAGGTTTTTCTTGGTAGCCTCGTATCCCTTACATTATTGCCTTACACTAAGACAATGAAAGCAACCCTTACTTCGAAGGGCCAAATCACCATTCCGGCCGAGATTCGCAGGAGACTGCGACTTCAACCCGGGCAAGTGCTCGACTTCGACGAGAAAGCGCCCTATCTCAAGGCGGTCCCCGTTTTCGACAAGGAGGAAATGCGATCGGTGCTGGGCTGCGCCGAAGGCAGGCTGGGCATGACCGGCGCGCAATGGCTCGATCAGACCCGGGAGTCCGTGGAAAATCCGGAGTCGGACTTGTGAGGACCGCACTGGACTCGTCCGTGCTCCTGGCGATCTTTACTCGCGGGGCGGCCGGCCGGCGATGGCTGGAGGCGTTGATCCGGGCCCGTGAAGAGGGCGAACTCGTCCTCTGCGAGGTTGTCTATGCGGAAGTGGCGCCCGCTTTTCCCTCGCGGGGAGAGCTGGAGACGGCGTTGCGGAAATTGGGCGCCCGGTTCGATGCCATCCAGCCGGAGAGCGCATGGCTGGCGGGAGAGACTTTTCGGGCGTACCGGCGGGCGGGCGGGCCCCGAACCCATCTCATCCCGGATTTCCTGATCGCCGCACACGCGCAGATACAAGCCGATCGATTGGCTGCTATCGACCGCGGCTACTTCCGGAGCCACTTTCGGTGTCTTTCTCTTCTTCATCCAGCCCACAGCTGAATGCTGTCCCCTACCGCGCGCTCTCGCGACGCCCCCCGTAGCCTCTGTAGCGGACGTAAGCTTCGTTCATCCGATCGTAAGCGCCGGGCGAGCCGTCCTGGTCGACGAAGGCCCGCACGATGTCGACGATCGCTTCATCCTCCGGTCCCCGAGCCGAAACCCTGTCGGACATCCACGATTGCGGCGGTCAGGCCCGCCTCCACGGCAAGCCGAAGGTAGGCCCTCAGCAATCCGAACCTTCGGAATGCTGGCGTGCAGGAGTTCCGCCACCAGAATCAACGGCGGGCGCCGGCGGTGGTCCGTCTCCAGGAATAAGTTGCGAATCGACGGAGTGTTTCGCAATTCCGGCATTTTCGGGGGATTGATCCGCTCGAACAGGGCGCCGAGATCATCCGAAAAATAGCGGTAGGCTTCGTAGACCAGGCGTCCCGCGCAGGGCTTGCCGGGCTCCAGACCTCAGTATCCGTCGACGGTCGAATCCCCGCAGGGGACGTTGGGCAGTCCTTTGGCGCACTCGCCCATCACGCAGACATAGAAGTTCTCGGGCAAGAAGCAGTCGCCGCAGCTTCGGCAGCGGGCGAGGGGGCCCTTCCCGATCCGCTCCATCAGGAAGGCGGCCTCGTAGAGCAGACCCTCGCTCCGTTTCAGCCCGTCGGAGCGCGCGATGAGAGATTTGACCGCTCGGTATCCGCGGGCGTCCCGCTCGAAGAACCGGTCGTGCACCCAGCGAAGGACCCTCCTGCGGTGGGGAACGGTCGGGACGCGCAGGGGGTGGGTTCGCCGGAGGCGGCATAGAGGTAGAACGCGTCGTCGCCCGGCGGAGGGAAGGAGAGGTCTTCCAGGGCGTCTCGCCAGGCGGGTCCGATCTCGATGGCCTGATCGACAATCCGGCAAGCCAGATCCAGGTCCTCCACGTTGCCCAGATCCACCCCCGCCGCCCCGAGGTCGCGCCACATGGCGACCTGCCGCGCCGCGCGCAGAACCTGGTCGTCCCGGGTTTCGTCCCGCACCCGCTCGTAGAGGGAGGGGCTCACGTAGACACCGGGAAGCTTCTCGTCCAGCATTCGCCGCGCCGCCGGTTCGTGAAGCAGAAACACGTTGCCAATGACCGGTACCGCGAGCTCGCGCTCTCGAAGATAGCGGAAGAAATCCTCTACCTTTGCGAGGATCGAAGATGAGGTTGGTGATGACGAAGCCGGCCCCTCCCAGAAGGACCTTCTTCTCCAGCTTGATCAACTGCTGGATGCAGGACGCCTCCTCGTACTTGGCCAGCCCCACCGCGGCTCCCGGCCATAGCGTTCCGACCCGCGCTCCGGGCGCGGCATCGATGATCGCGTCGGCGTTCATGCGGCGGATCGTCTCCAGCACGTTCAGCGAGTCCGCCTCGAAAACCGGGAGGGCTCCCACCGGCTTGTCGCCGGTGACCACCAGGCAGTTCCCGACCCCGAGCGAAGTCAGGCCCTTGAGCAGGGTCTCGATCTCGGAAAGGTTCATCCCCTTGGCGCTGACGTGAGGAACGAAGTCCAAACCATGCAGGCCGCCGCGGAGCAACACGTGAGCCAGGACGTCGGTCGGAGAGGCCTCACGCCGCCCCCGGGGTTCTGGGTGACCGTGATCCCTCCGATCTCGACGCCCGACCAGGCCGGCGGGGCGGTCCGGTGGCGTTCGATGAACGCCAGGAGCTTGTCGGGGGGGGCGCCGGGCGGGCAGGTGAACTCAACCAGCACGGTGAACACCGTTGGGTCCTTGATGCGCCGCGCGAGGGTGCCGTCATACATGTAGAGATTCTCCGGGATAAGGTGGGCTGGACGTTCCGTCGGCTCGCGCGTTGGGCTTCGCATACCGGACACCAGGTGGCTCACCGGTCGGGCCGCCGCCACGGAGTGGCGCCGCCTCGCTGGATGTGAGCGCGAAGGGCGGCGGCCAGTTCGTTCAACAATTCATCGTGCGTCCCCGCCAGATTGTTCGTCTCCCCGGGGTCAACCTCCAGGTTGTAGAGCTCCAACGGGCTATACGGGTCGTTCTGGAGGAGTTTCCACTCGCCGCGGATGAGCGCCTCGTAGCTCTTGCCGCCGTAGGCCAATCCGCCTTCGCGACGGACGAAATAGAGTTCGCGCGTAGCCTCGACTGTGCCGCCTTCGAGAATCGGGACGAGGCTCACCGCGTCGAGGTCGGTCGGGAGTTCGACTCCGGCCAACTCGAGGCAGGTGGGGAACAGGTCGAACACCAGCCCCGCGTAGTCGCTGCTCGATCCGGGCTGTATGCGCCCCGGCCACTGCGCCATGAACGGCACGCGGAGACCGCCGTCGTAGTGGCTTTGCTTCCCGTCGCGCCAGGGGTGATTGCTCTGCCCGTGCCGAAGGGAGCCGCCATTGTCCGCGGTAAAGACGACCAACGTGTTCCGCTCCAGTCCGGTTTCCCGGAGCGCGTCGAGGACGCGTCCGATGCGATCGTCGAGATGCTCGACGAAGGCGACGTTCTTCGCCCGCTCCTCGGTCATCGTCGGGGCGCGCCTCCTCACTCTCTCCAGCCACTCCTCCGGCGGTTCGATCGGAAAGTGCGGCGCGTTGTAGGCGAGGTAGAGAAAGAACGGCTGATCGCTGTGTTCGGCGCGCTCGCGGAGGTACTCGGCGGCCCAGTCGCTGAACAAGTCGGTGGCGTGCCCCCGCGGTTCAATCGTTTCTTCGTTGCGGCGCATGTAGTTCC
>CAYRCA010000392.1:0-4748 GCA_964422565.1 uncultured Acidobacteriota bacterium
CCCGCCCTGCTCTATTACCTTTCCCTCTTTCTCATCGTGCACTTCTACACACGACGCATCTCGGCACGGGAGCGGCTGTCCGGTCCGGGGGAGGAGGAGACGCCGAAAAAGCCTCCCCTTCACGAGGGATTGATCTTCGTTTCCGCCATCGGCACCCTGTTGGCCTTTCTCATCTGGGGATTCACGCCGTTTCGGGCGGTGAGTCTGTCGCTGCTGGCCGTTCTTCTCCTGAGCTGGTTTCATCCCCGAACCCGGCTCGGCCCCGCCCGCCTGGCGCGGGCGATGGTCGGCGCCGCCCGCGACGTGGCGCCGCTGATCTGCGCCTCGGCCTGTGTCGGCATCATCATCGGGGTGGTGACATTGACCGGTGTGGGTTCGAGGCTCCCGTCGGTCATTCTTCCCCTGGCCGAGGGGAATCTGGCCCTGGCCCTGGTGGTCATCATGGCGTCCACCATCGTCTTGGGCATGGGGCTTCCCTCCGCGGTGTGTTATCTCCTGATGGCCACGCTCATCGGACCCGTCCTCGGCGAACTCGGGGTGGTGCCCCTTGCCGCCCACCTCTTCATCTTCTATTTCGGGATGATGTCGATGGTGACGCCTCCGGTGGCTCTGGCGGCCTACGCTGCGGCGTCGATCGCCGGAACGCCCATCATGCAGACGGCCGTCGCGGCTTTTCGGTTTGCTCTAGTGGGCTTTACGCTCCCCTATATGTTCGTGTTCCGGCCCGAACTCCTGATGCTGAACCAGGAGGGGAATCTGGCCGGCTTGGGCGAGATCCTGCCCCATCTGCTGATCGCGGCCCTGGGGATCGTCTCCTTCGCCGCCGGCGTCGGACGGTATCTTTTCGCTCCCGTTGCGGGGGCGAGCCGCCTCCTGCTGTTCGTCGCGGCGGCCCTCCTCCTGTATCCCGGCCGCCTTCTCCTGGTGTCCGGACTGCCGCTGGCGATTCACGACCTGGCCGGACTGGCCCTTCTTACCCTTGTGGCGATCGCCAACGGCCGCTGCGCCCGACGGGCGCAGCACCGACACCGCCGGGACTCGGGGCGTGGTCGCCGGTTCCCTTGATTCTCCCTATTCCTCGGTCAGTTCGTCGTAGGCGACGCCCAAAGCCGCCGGGAGGCTGATCCAGTCCACCGGGGCGACATAGCCTTCGAAGCCGCGGAGGGACTCCACCTGGGCGAGTTCCTCCTTGGACCGGCCGTCCCGGATCGCTCTTTCCGTCGTTTCGAGAAGAGAGGTGAAGAAGTCGCGCTGCAGCTCGAGGTCCGCTCTCGACCCGGTCAGCCCATGGGACTCCTGTCCGTGTCCGAAGATATAGAGCGTGTCGCCGGAGTGCTCCGCCATGACGCTCTCGAGCAGCCGAAACCAGCCGCGGACGGAGGCGCCCCCCGGGCGATCGATGAAGGGATAGAGTCGATTGAAGACCAAATCTCCCATATGAACGACATTGGCCTTCTCGAAGTAGATCGTGGCATCGCCTCCGGTGTGCGCCGGCCCGTAGTGCTTCGCGCGGATCGTCTCGTCCCCGACCTGAAGCTGCCAGCTCTCCTCGAAGGTCGTGTCGGCGTAGACTTGTTGATCGTCGCCGCCCGAGTGCCCCGCCGCCCTCCGCTGCAGTTCGGGGACACGGGCGTGGGCCACGATCGTTTCGGCCGCTTCTCGAAAGACGCCGTTTCCCATCGTGTGGTCGCCGTGGTGATGGGTGTTGATCAAAGCGTCGATCGGACGGTCCGACCGGGATCGAATACCATCCAGACACAGGCGCGCCGTGTCGGGAAATTGACTGTCCACCACGACGACTCCCTCCGGATTGATGAGCCAGCCGATCGTCCCGCCCCGGGCGGAAAAGATGCCCGCGTTGCGCCTCAGCTCGCGGAAAACCCCGTCCTGCCCAATCAACAGACGAGCCGGCAAAGACGCCGCCGCCAGACCAAGACCCGAGAACTTCAGGAAATCACGCCGACGCAAGAACATGGCCCTCCCCTCCTCATCCTCTCCAAGCTTACCGCCACGTCAGTGGTTTTCATCCAGTATTGCACAGGCAGGCAAGACTCGACCGCCCGGGCAAGACCGAGGCCTTTCGACTCGAAGAAGCTTGTTCGGCGGGGTCCCCCGGTGGATTCGCGGTGATCGTCGTCTGTCCCTGGGACGCCGACGACGCAGTAATGATATTCTACGGCCTGGAGGTCTTGAGGTGGGGATGTCCCCCTTTCACTATATCCAGCTCTGCGGCCTGTGTTTCCTTTTGACGGTTACCGGCTCCGCCTGCCGTAAGCAGTCCACTCTCGCGCCGCCCCCGGTCGGCGACAACGAACTGCGGCGGGGCGACCAGAGCCTGGCCGCAGGCGATCGGGTGCGGGCGGCGGAGTTCTACGAGCGCTACCTGGAACTGACCAACTCGCCGGAGGAACGGGCCGCGGTAACCCTCCGCTTGGCCCTTCTCCATCTGCTGCCGGGAGGCGTGGAGGACCAGGAAAGAACCCGGCAACTTCTTTCCACTTTTCTGGAGGACAATCCCCGGAGCCACCTCGATCCGGAAATGCGCATGGTGCTGGAGGTGCGCACTCGCCTGGACCGGTTGCTGAACGACCTCGGGGCTGCCTCGCACGAAGCTCGGCAACGCCGCCAGGAAATCGCGGCGCTCGAGGACGAGGTGCGGTCGCTCACGGTGCGGCTGGGCCAACTGGAGGAGGAGAAAGATCGGCTGGAACAGGCGAGGGAGCTGGCGGAGGCCCACCTGAGGCTTCGTTCCCGGCGGATCCGACAGCTGGCTTGGGAGTTGGAGGAGGAGCGCCGCCAGCGGCGCGAAGTGACCCGTTTGCTCGATGAACTGAAGGAAATCGACGTCTGGCGTCGTCGGCCCCGGTAGAAACCTCAACACGACCCGGTCCGGAGCCGGGGACACCGCGTCCGCGCCGGGGAGGCTTCATCGAGCCCGGGCGTCCAATTCGTAGAGCAGCCGCAGCACTTCGCGGACGGCTGTTTCAGCGGCTCCCGGAGCGAACGGGCTGGTCTCGATCTCGTAGCCCCCTTCCTTGTAGAGTTCGGTGGGTGGAAGATAACCTTGGGCCCCACCGCAATGGGTCACGATCAACGTATGGGCGAACGGCGAGCCCCGCTTGATGGCCTGGCCAACCCCGGTGAGCACTTCGGCGCTGATCCCCACCAGCCCGACGCCGCCGATTCGAGCCGCCGCCAACCTCAAGGGGACCGGCGCAACATCCTGGAGGGAATCCGGGTTCACTCCCCTTTCGCCACGCCGCTTTCCAGGGAGGAGGATCGTCGTCGCAGTCGAGTCGATCCTCACATCCCCTCCCATCGGGACGACTTGGCCCAGCACATGCTCCACCTCCACGGCCAGGAGGCGCCCCAGGAGCTCGGTCTCGGGAACCCATCCCCCCTCGGTCCGGAAGCCGGGGAGAACGCGATACCAGGGATCGATGTCGCCCGACGCGCCGATGAGAGCGGCGGCCACCGTGTCCGGTCCCTGCCACCGCTCGATCAGGCTGCCGGCGATCCCGATCAGGTCCCCGCTGATCAGCAGATTCTCCGCGCCGAGCGACGTGGCGTGGGTGGCGTAGTTGTAAAGCAGCCCGAGAGGTTCATCCCGGGAAGTCAGGAAACGGACCACGACCACTTCGGAGTCGCGCCGGCCGTCGGGATTCCTGCCCAGCACGACGGCGCCGCCGGGGCGGGTCTCTCGGCGATTCACGCCGACCGGCGAGGATCCTCTTCCGACCGCGACCCGCGCCACCTTCATTTCATTCCGAGCCTCGCGGATTGCCTCGACAATCCGGGTGCGGAGAAACTCCGTGTACCGCAGATTTGCGGCATGGCCCGTCTCGCCATCCAGAGTAACGGTCGGAGCGCTGTGAGTGTGAGTAGCCGACAAGAGAATTTCGCTCTCCTCGATTCCGAGTTCGTCCCGGATCCCCTCCATCATGTACTCATAGGTCCCCCGGTAGAATCCCAGGATGTCGGCCGAAACGATGATCAGGCGCCTGTCCCCCTCCTCCAGCGCGAGGGCGCGGACCTGGAGCGGGTCGTGGACGCCGGTCGACAGGCCGGTTCGTGCCGAATAGCCCGCCATCCGCACCGGCTCGACCGGGGTGATGTCCACCCGGGCGACGCCGACCCTCAGCGACCCCGCGGCCGCGAGAAACGGCGCCGAGATTACGAACAGAAGGAGGGGAACGATCGATGCGGCCAGGAGACGACAACGGTGGGAAACGACGGCATTCATCATGACTCCTTTCGCGGACCCGCGAGCCCCGCTTGGACAGCATACACGCGGCGCGCTCCGCCGACGAGTCCCTCCACCAACCCAAAAAGGCGGCCAGCGGGGGCTATTTCGCTCCGGCTGGCGGAAAGCCACGTTCTATCGGTTCTGGTTGCGCAAACGATCCACCACGTTGATCAGCAGAACCAGGAACAGGGCCAGCGCCGCGGCAAACAGAAGCAGGTGCGCGGCATGGTCTCTCAGATATGAGAGGGAGTGCTCCCCCACTTGGGCCCCGACGTAGGCGAGCGCCGCGTAGCGGGGCGCACGAGCCAGCAGGACCACACAGAGGAAATGGGTCAGGCGGATACCGAGGGCTCCGGCCGAGATGACGAAAATCTTCATCGGCAACGGAATGGGAACGAGGGCGGGAATGAACACGGTGAGGAGGCCGTAGCGCTGAAACCAGGCGTGGAAGCGCTTCGTCCGCTCCCCCCGCAAGTGACTCTCCAGATACCGACGTCCCCCC
>CAYRCA010000393.1:0-4732 GCA_964422565.1 uncultured Acidobacteriota bacterium
CCGCCGACACGCGGATTTTCAGTCCACTGCTCTACCGACTGAGCTACCCCGGCATTCGGGAAGCTGTATTCTAGCCGCAAAAGCTGCCATCAAGCAAGATGCGATGGGCGCGCTGGGGCGCAGGCGCAAGAGGGTCGGGAGTCAGGGGAAACGTGAGGGTCAAGAGGGACGGGAGCTATGCGGCTTGCGGGGGGACGGCCGCCACCCACGCGGCGATCTCGTCCATCACAGAGTCGAGTACCTCCCGCCCCGATACCGGCCACCGCCTGGGAACCGTGAACGAGTGGTCTCCCCCGTCCACGACGTACAGCTTCGCCCGCGCGGAACCCTCTCCCAAGCCGTCGACCGCTTGCCGGAGCTCTTCCGGGGTTCCGAACGCGTCCCGCGAACCCTGGCAGAAGAGCATCGGCACGACAATTCCGGACAGGTGCTTCGAGCGTCGCCGCTCGGGCTTCCCCGGTGGGTGGAGGGGATACCCCAACAGAACGATGCCCGCTACGTCG
Source organism: uncultured Acidobacteriota bacterium (assembly GCA_964422565.1). Taxonomy (GTDB): domain Bacteria; phylum Acidobacteriota; class UBA6911; order RPQK01; family JAPXNP01; genus CAYRCA01. Next base: position 504 of record CAYRCA010000393.1, read on the forward strand.
TCAGCCAACCCGCCCCCGGCCGCGACCACCTGCGACGCGATCCTGCCGCCCAGGGACTTCCCACCGATCAGCAACCGCCGACCGGTTCCGATCCGGTCGAGAACCGCCTTCATCGCCGCCCGGTAACACTCCTCCAGCTTGTCGCCCCTGTCCGGATATCCGCGCCCCCGCTCCATGTACGGAAAGTGAAAGGTGGCGACATCGATCCCGCGAGAGGAAAGGCCGCGGGCGAAGGCGACCATGAAGGGACTCGTCTGACCGGCTCCGGCCCCGTGTCCGAGTAGCAGCACCGCATCCAGACCATCACCGGCCGCGGCATAGAGCAACCCGGTCACCGACTCTCCACCCCCGATGTCTATGCGATATCGTTCCGGATCTGGGGAATCCGCCGGCATCGTCACCTCCCGACCGCCAGACCAATCAACCTGAGCCGCCGCACGGGACGCGCGCGAGATTGGACCATGATACACACAATCGTCTCCATCATCTCCACCATGCTTGACAGGAACACCCACCCTGTCGAAACTTACGGGCCAGAGGTTCCGCGGCGAGGTCGGTCGCAAGGCCGTTTCCAGGACTCGATGCAACCGACGGTGGGGAACCGAAGCACCGCGACCCTAAGGCCGGCCCCCCATCCGGCGGAGGCCGACCGGTACATCCGCGCAGGTTGGATTGGTGGTCTATGTCCCGTACCGTTTCTCTCGCCCGCTGTCTGCCGACCGCCCGGATTCCTACCGCTGGACCCGCCCCGAACCGGATCCCGCCTTCAGCGCCTCCACCTCGGCCACCGTCACCCGGTTGACGTCTCCGGGAATCGAGTGCTTCAGGCAGGAGGCCGCCACGGCGAACTCCAGGGCCCTCTCGTCGTCCCCGTAGGTGAGCATCCCGTAGATCAGCCCGGCGGCGAAGGAGTCGCCGCCCCCCACCCGATCCACGATGTCCCGGATCGAGTACTTGCGGCTCTCCAGAAACCGACCGCCCGACAGAAGAACCGCGGACCAGTCGTTGTGGTCCGCGCTGTGGCTCTCGCGAAGCGTGATGGCCTGCTTCTTGAGGTTCGGAAACCGGGACGTCACCGCCTCGGCCACCCGGCGGTAATGGGAGGCCTCCAGCCGCCCGCCCTCGACATCGGCCTCCCGGGCGATCCCCAGCGATTTCTGGCAATCCTCCTCGTTGGCGATGCCCACGTCCACGTACGGCACCAGCTCCCCCATCACCTCGGGGGCGCTCTTTCCGTACCTCCAGAGCTTATTTCGGAAGTTGTAGTCGCACGACACCGTCACACCCAGTCGCTTCGCCGCCTGAACGGCCTCCAGGCACAGGTCCGCGGCGCTTCGGCTGATGGCGGGGGTAATCCCGGTGAAATGGAACCAGTCGGCCCCCTCCAGGATCTTCTCCCAGTCGAAATCGCCGGTCGAAGCCTCGGCGACGGCGGAACCGTCCCGGTCGTAGAGTACCGTGGAGGACCGCTGGTTGGACCCCGCCTCGAGAAAGTAGATCCCCATCCGCCGACCCCGTCGTACGACGTGACGGGTGTCCACGCCCGACCGACGAAGCTCCGCCAGGCACGCCTCGGCGACGGCATTCTCGGGTAGGGCCGTCACAAAGGAGACGTCGAGTCCAAAGTGGGCCAGCGACTGGGCGACGTTCGACTCGCCGCCGCCGAAGGTGGCCTCAAACCGGGGGGTTTGCAGGAGTCGCTCGTGCCCGGGGGATTTCAGCCGGAGCATGATCTCGCCGAAGGTCACCACTCGCTTTCCCGCCACGATCACCTCCCCCGAATCTCCCGGACCAACCGGACCGCCGCCGCCGCTTCCGCCTCGATCCGATCGAAGCGGTTTTCTTTGAGCCACTCCCTTTTCACGATCCAGGTTCCCGCGCAGGCCACCACGCGATCGAAACGAAGGTAGTCCGCGAGATTCTCCCGGCTGATCCCGCCGGTGGGCAGATAGCGGGCGGCGCCAAGCGGGGCGGAGACCGCCTTCAGGAACCGGAGTCCGCCCATGGCCTCGGCGGGAAAGAATTTGAGCACCGTCAGCCCCCTTTCCAGACCCGCCTGGATCTCGGTGGGGGTGCTCACGCCGGGGAAGACCGGAATCCCCTGGTCGAGGCAGAAATCCACCACGGTTGGGCTGAATCCGGGGCACAGGACGAATCGCGCACCCGCGTGCCGGGCCTGCTTCGCCTGGTCGACGCTCAGAATGGTCCCGGCCCCCAGCAGCAATTCCGGAAACTCCCGTTCCAGGGTCCGGATGGACTCGGCCGCCGCCGCCGTCCGGAACGTGACCTCGGCGCAAGGCATCCCGGCCCGCAGCAGGGCCTCGCCGAGGGGGCGGGCGTCCGCCGGGTCGTCGATGACGACAATGGGAAAGACTCCCATGCTCTCAAAACTCGAGATGATGGAGGGACTCGCCACTTCTGGACACCTGGCCTTTCGGTCGCTACCATAGCGCAATCCAGGGGAGAAGCAAAGAACAGGCGAATGCGAGGAAACAGATGAAAGAGCGGATTTTTCCGAAGGACGGTCCCAAGCCGGTCGGCCCCTATTCCCCGGCGATCCGGGCCAACGGGTTCATCTTCGTGTCGGGCCAGGGTCCCCTGTTGCTCGATACGGGCCAACCCCTGCGCGGGCCCATCGAGGATCAGGTTCACCAAACGATGCGGAATCTGAGGTTGATTCTCGAGTCGGCCGGATCCTCCCTGGAGAAGGTGGTCAAGACGACAATCTATCTGAAGGATCTGGGCAACTTCGCCGCCATGAACGGGGTCTACGGAAGCTACTTCGAGGACCTGCCCCCCGCCCGGACGACGATCCAGGCGGCCGATCTTCCTCTGGGCATCGACGTGGAGATCGAGGCCATCGCCTTGGAATGAGATCGTCATCGATCAGGAGGAATGGCTCAAACGAGTAGTGAGTAGGCACCGGTCAAGCGATGCGCAGTTGCGAGGTGATTTCCTGTCGACTCGTCCGGGAACTCGCCCTCAGGATGGCGATGCGGGCGGCGGTATATCCCCACCACCACGACACAAAGGGGTTGGGAGCGTGCTCCCAACCCCTCGATCTATGTTATCCGCTCCTCAATCCGGAACGGCGCTGAGAACCCGGATTACGCGATCTGAACCTCCACCTTGCGCGGTTTGGCCTCCTCTCTCTTGGGAACCGCGATCAAGAGCAGGCCGTTCTTCATCGTCGCCGAGATCCGCTGCGCGTCGGCGACGTCCGGCAGACTGAAGCTCCGGGAGAACCTGCCGTACCACCGCTCGGACCGGACATAGTTCCCTTCCCCGCGCTCCTCGCGCGTCCTTTCACCCGAGAAGGTCAACACCCCTCCGTCGACCTCGATGGAGACATCCTTCTCCTCCAAGCCCGGAACCTCCACGGTAAAGGTGATGGCATCGTCGGTTTCGGTTACCTCCACCGGCGGATTCCAGGTGCGCCGGACGGTTGTTGGAGATTCCCCAAGGGGACGCAACCAGGAATCATCGAAGAAAGTATCGATAGTATCGGGCAAGAATCGACTCCTCCGAATGGGCATTAAACTCAACATTGATTTCACCCTCCATTATTAATCATTGTTATGGGTTCGGTTTATGTTTCAAGTTTCCATCGATTATTTTATTTAAGATCGCCGCCTCCGACTGTCAAGCAGGCTCAAGAAAACATCCTTCACTTCCCTTGTACTCGGACCCGGCAAGCAGCCCACTGCAAGGTTATCTAAGATCGGCTGTTTGGCCTGTCAAGCTCCCGGGTGGTATCATTTTGGCTCAGTGAGACAAGTCTATCTCGACAACAACGCCACCACGCCCGTCGATGAGGCGGTGGTGCGCGAGATGTTCCCCTTTTTCGGAGAGGTCTTCGGCAACGCGTCGTCGGTGCACGTCTTTGGACAGCGGGCCCGATCGGCGGTGGAATCCGCGCGGGAACGGGTTGCCTCCCTGATCGGCGCCTCTCCCCGGGAGCTGATTTTCACCGGCGGCGGGACCGAGGCGGACAATGCCGCTCTCGTGGGAGTCCTCCGCGCCCTGGGACCGAAGGGCGGCCATCTGGTCACCACCCGCGTCGAGCACCCGGCTATACTGCGGACCGGCGAGAGACTGGAGAGCGAGGGACACCGGGTGACGTACCTGGGGGTGGATGAGAAGGGGATCCTCTCCCTGGACGAACTGGAGAACGCCCTGGGCGAGAGCACGGCACTGGTATCGGTCATGTACGCCAACAACGAGACCGG
>CAYRCA010000394.1:0-4716 GCA_964422565.1 uncultured Acidobacteriota bacterium
GAGCCGCGTCGTGGAGGCGGAGGTCCTCAACGCCTCGGCCGAGGTGCTGCGGCGTCTTGGATTCTCCGTCCCCGGCGACTTCCGGATCCGTCTGAATCATCGGGTGGTCCTGCGCGCCCTGATGCGCATCGCCGGCGTCGCGCCCGCCCAGGAGGAAACGGCCCTGGTGGCGGTCGACAAGCTCGACAAGATCGGATGGGAGGGGGTCGCTCGGGAACTCGAACGACGGCGGATTCCTTCAACCACGGCAGAGCGACTCATTCGCTTGCTCGGCGAGGCCCCTTCGGGGAACGTCCCGATTCTGGAGTGGCTGGGGCGAGCTCTGGCGGAGGACGGGGACGGTCGGCGAGCGGTCGACGAACTGTCCCAGGTTCTCGACTATACGGCCGGGGGGCCCGCTTCGCTGTACGTGACGGTCGACCCGTACCTGGCGCGCGGTCTGAGCTATTACACGGGCCCCATCTTCGAAGTCGAGTTCGAGGGGTTCAGTGGATCGGCGGGCGGCGGAGGCCGTTACGACAACCTGATCGGAATGTTCGGTGGCCGGCAGATTCCCGCGTGCGGTTTCAGTCTGGGGCTCGAGAGGATCCTGTTGATCCTCGAGGAGAAGGACCTGTTTCCGAAACGTCTGGTGGGACAGCCCCAGGTTTTGGTGACACTGTTCGACGAAAGCACAGTCGCCGACAGCATTCATCTTGCCACTTTGTTGAGAAGCGACGGCCTCCGCGTCGATCTTTTCCCGGAGTCGGGGAAGTACGGTCGGCAGTTCAAGTACGCCGACCAGCGGGGAATTCGTTTCGCGATGCTGCTCGGCCCGAGGGAGAAAGAGCTGGGAATCGTCATCCTGAAGGACCTGACCACCGGAGAGCAGGAGGAGCTGGCCCGCGAGGACTGTCCCGACCGGCTTCGGGAGAAACTGGGGGAGGGAAAGAGAAGGAGTGAGTGGCCATGAGCGGGGCGCACCCGGTTGGATGAACGGGTTCCGGGTGCTGGGGGTTGGGGTACTTTGGTGGGAACCTGAACCGATAACCCAAGACCCAGAACCACTTTTTTGGTCAGGAGTGAGCGGGCGCACCTGTAAGGATGGGGTCTGTGGGCGACCCGACGGGTCCGACGAGTCCGACGGGTCGGACGGCCCACCCCGCGCGGGGTGAGCGGCCCGGGAAGAACAGACGGACTGGAGGACCAATACCATGGGACACGACTCTTTGAACCGCAGGAGATTCCTGCGAACGTTGACGATGAGTTCGGCCGCGCTGGCGGGCACCTCCAGCCTGGCGGCTCAGATGGGCGGACGGCTCTCCTCCACGGCCGCGGGGCGACATCACATCCGCATCCGGGGACAGGTTCGGGGAGACGGCCGCCCACTCGCCGACGTGTCGGTTACCGACGGCTACTCCGTCGTCCGGACCGATGCGGACGGCGAGTTCGAGATCCCATCGGATCACAAAGCCTCTTTCGTCTATCTGTCCCTGCCGGCCGGCTTCCGAATTCCCACCAATCCCACCGGAACGGCCCGGCTGTATCAGCCGATCCCACCGGGACGCGACGAGGTGGCGGTCTCGTTCGACCTCCAGGCGTCTCAGCAGTCGGACGAGAACCACAACTTCCTCCTGCTGGCCGACCCCCAGACCGAGGACGCGGAGGAGATGAGGATGCTGCACGAGCAGACGGTTCCCGACGTGCGTGCCGTCGTTCGGCGGCTCGAGGGTGAGGTCTTCGGATTCGCCTGCGGGGACATCATGTTCGACAACCTGGAGCTCTTTCCCGACTATGAAGAGGCGGTGGCCGCCATGGGTGTACCCTTCTTCCAGGTCGTGGGAAACCATGATCTGGACATGTCGGCCTACGTGAACCACTACTCCACCGAAACCTTCCGGCGCCATTTCGGACCCGAGTACTATTCCTTCGACCGCGGGGCCGTCCACTACGTCGCCCTCAACGACGTCTTCTGGTTTGGAGACGGCTACATAGGCTACATCACCGCCGACCAGTTGGCTTGGCTGGCGGCCGACCTGGCGCATGTGGAAGAGGGGCGCACCGTGGTGGTGGCTCTGCACATCCCTTTACTGGGAACGCGGTTTCGCCGCCGGGGAGAGAGTCGTCCCTCCCCGTCCGGAGCGGTCGCCAACCGGCAGGCTCTCTACGAAATGCTCGAACCCTACAACGCCCACGTCCTTTCCGGGCATACCCACGAGCTGGAACATGTATTCGAGGGCGGGGTCCACGAGCATGTCCACGGAACGGTCTGCGGCGCCTGGTGGACGGGCCCCATCTGCTACGACGGCACTCCCAACGGCTACGGGGTTTTCCAGGTCCGGGGAGAGGAGCTCCGCTGGCAATACCGCTCGACGGGATCCGACGTCTCCCACCAGATGCGGGTCTACGCCTGGGGCGCCGATCCCTCGGCCCCCGACGAGATCGTGGCGAACGTGTGGGACTGGGATCCGCGATGGAAGGTGACTTGGTACGAGGACGGCACGCTCAAGGGACCCATGGCCCGACGGACCGGCTTCGACCCCCTCTCGGTGAAGCTGCACAAAGGCGATCAGCTGCCGGTCAAGCGTCCCTGGGTGCGGCCCCAGCCGACGGATCACCTATTTTACGCCCCCGCGTCCCGAGACGCGCGCCAGATCCGCGTGGAGGCGGTGGACCGCTTCGGACGGGTTCATACGGAGACCCTTCGTCAGCGGGCAGCAACCAGCGGGTAGCCGTCAGCGGGCAGCGGTCGGCGGGCGTGGGGAGTCTTAGTTGAAGTTTGTGCCCAAAAGGCTAACCGCCTGTCGGACTCGTCGGACGGGTCGCAACCGGCGGCGCTATCTCCCTCCTCGGCCTCTGTCCCGGCTCCAGTCCCCAGTGGACCACCCACGGCCACTCACTCCTCGCTCCTCGCTCTCCACTCCGCGGGCACCCTCCGCTGACAGGCAGGGATGCCTGTCTTCCCCTTTCTTTGACTCCGGCGAACTCCCAGCGTAGTGTAGTGCCAGGATGCTGATCGGCGGCAAAGAGCTTCTTATCATCCTCATCGTGGCCCTCGTGCTCTTCTATATCCGCAAGCCGTCGGTCCTGTCTGTCGGGAAGTCGCTCGGTCTGGAGCGGATTTCGAAACGGGAAGAGGCGCTGATCGGCCGGGAGTGGCTGAAGGACATCGGCCGGAAGGAGCGCATCCGAGAGGAAGACGACCCTCGGGCCGCCCAAGTCATCGCGCGCCTCCTGGCCACGGGAAAGCTCCGCTTCCCCCAATACCACGTCTCCCGTCTGGACAACCCGGCGGTGAACGCCATGGCCCTTCCCGGCGGATACATCCTCACCACCCGGGGACTGATGTCGCAGCCCGAACTTTCGGAGGAGGAACTCGCGGGAATTCTCGCCCACGAGATCGGACACATCGAACTAGGCCATTCGCGGAAGGCCCTGATTCGCAGCGGTCGCAAGCAGGCTCTGCTCCTGGTCCTGTCGATCATCGGACGCAATCCCGGAGTGGCGGGTCAACTGGCGGGCTCTCTGGTGGAACTGGGGATCAGCCGGGAATCGGAAATCGAGGCCGACGATTTCGCGGTGAAGCTGCTTCGCCGCGCCGGATATCCACCCGGGGGCCTGCTACGCTTTTTCCAGCGCGCCCGAAAGTTTCGCCGGACTCCCGACTGGCTTACCTTTCTGAGTACCCACCCGGCGATCGAAGAGAGAATCGAGCGACTGAGTTCTCAGAATTGAAGGTCTCGGGGCTGTATCGGCGGGTCTCCGAGCAGGAGCGGTTCCGGGACGGGATCGAGAAGGACCGGAGCGGAAAGCGCATCGCTCAGGAGCGCTCCGTCTCTTGCATGCGGTCCAACGCGGAGTCCCGATGCGGCGTCTCGGGCAGGGGTTCCGGCGTTGTGAAATCATCCGGAAGCGGGGAAAACGCGGAGAGGCGCTCCCAATAGCCTTCCGGCCAGTCGCCCTTCTCGAGGGGCTCCAGAATAACGGCGCGCCCCTCGCGCCGTACCCGGACCGCCGGCCCCTCGAAGCGATACTCCTTCGGCAGGCGAACCGCCTGGCTGCCGCCGGTCGTGAAAAGAGCCGCCGTGTCAACCTTCCTCATCGCCGTAACCTTCGCGACAATATCTATTGGACATACAGTATCCGCCGAACTCGAGCCGAATCATGCCGCCTTCGGTCGGCTCGGTTTCGATGCCGCGCGGCGGGGAGATCCGTTTCCCGCAGCCCGGCTCGCTCGGCCGGCCGCCGGAGGGTCCCGGTGATATACTTCGAAACGAACCATGGATCCGCGGAATTCTCCCGTCGCCCCGCCCCGTTCCCGTTTTCAGCTGGTTGCGGGAGTCGCTCTAGGATTGTCGGCGGCCCTCGTGCTGGGCGGCCTGATCTTGTCCCTCGCCGTCTCCAGGCTTCTCCCCGATTGGGGAGCTCTTTTCGAGGGCGGAGAGACCCGGATCCGCGTGGATCAACCCACGGTCGTCCACCAAGTCCGTCAGCTTGGCCGTCTCGAGAGTGTCGTCTATACCATGGACAAGGTGGTCGAGGGTGAGCGGCTCAGCCGGTGGCTCCCCGATTTTCTGGCCGGAGATCGACTGCTGATGATCGTGCACGGGCAGGTTGTCGCCGGAGTGGACCTCGAGAAACTGGAGCCCGACCATGTGCGGGTCCGGGGTCGCGACGTCTCCGTTCGGCTTCCCCGGACGGAAGTCTTCTGGACCCGTGTGGACAACCAGAAGACCC
>CAYRCA010000395.1:0-1160 GCA_964422565.1 uncultured Acidobacteriota bacterium
CAGGGCGAGCACCGGGCAAACACCTGCCGCACCAATGAAACGGCGGCGATTCACGCCGCGCTCCGTCTTCTTCGGGGAACCTGGGTCTCCGCTCATGCTCGATCTACCTCGTTTCGGGCAGTTTCCCATAAACGGGCGGTTCTGGAAAGGCGCGGTCAGAGAGAGGGTCGGCAAAACCAGGTCCCGGTTGCACACGGGGCGATCCTCACCACCCACCACTACCGCCGAGCCGGACTCCTCGGACCACAGCCTATCGCCTCCATGCCAACAACCTCTCAAAGAAGCGTTTGACCCGGGGTGTCGGGCGGGTGCGGTTGTACGCATCGCGGCCTTCTTGATGACCTCCGCCTGCGTGGGATGGCAGTGGATCGTTCTGGCGATCGCGCCGAGACCCAGGCTGGCGGTCATGGCCAGTGAGATCTCGCCGATCATGTCGCCCGCGTGCCGCGCCACGAGCGTCGCTCCGAGGATGCGATCGCTGCCCTTCCCGAGGTGGACCGTGAGATACCCCTCCGTCTCGCCGTCGAGTAATGGCGCGATCGACGCCGGACATCTCGACCGTGATGGTGTGTAAATCGATACCCCGTTCGCGGGCTTCACGTTCGTAGAGGCCGACGTGCGCGATCTCGGGGTCGGTGTAGGTGCACCAGGGGATGGTGAGGGCCGAGGCCTTGGCGCGGCCGAAGAACAACGTGTTCTGGATGACGATGCGCGCCATCGCGTCGGCGCTGTGCGTGAACTTGAAGGTGGAGCAGACCCCGCGCCGATCACGACGAGGTTGTACCGTTCGCCCGGAGTCGGGTTCCTCCAATCCGGCGGTCGAACGTGCGACCGCAGGACGCGATTGTGGTTGTCCAGAGGCTGCAGGGCCGGCGGCACGTTCGGATCGACGATTCGGCAGCCAACTCCCTCTTCACCGTTTCGACTCAAGGCGGATTCTCCCGGGGGGACGGAGGGTCACGGCTTCGAATCGAACGGGTCTCGATAGATCCAGTGCTCGGGCTTGTCGCACGAGGAACTGGGTCGATCCTTCTCGATGAAGGCGATGGCGCGCCGCGTCGCGCCCCCGGCGTCGATCCACTGGCGTCGGAGGTAGACCCCCTCGCGGGATGGGTCCGCCAGTTCCCGATCTGGTCCATCGAGGACGGCCTGGCCGAGGG
>CAYRCA010000395.1:1170-4702 GCA_964422565.1 uncultured Acidobacteriota bacterium
TCCCGAAGCTCCGCGGGACCAAGGCGCAACGTCAGCGTTGAGCCATCGAGATCGAGGCGCCCCTCGCCGACGGCGTCGTCGATTTCCACGGCGTACGCGAAGGTCGACGTCTCTCCATCCGGCGCGGGGTAGGAAGCGCCGCTCTCAATTCGTCCCGCTTCCTGGAGCGCTTCGAGCTCCCGCAGGGTGATGCGAAAACGAAACGAGTTGTCCTTGATTCTCAGTTTCACCGACAACACTCCTTCATAAACGGCTCCGCCCTGTTTCGGGTCGCCGATCCCTGGCGCCGGGGACGGTCGCGACGCTCGGGCCCTACGGATGGTCCCCGACGGGCGTCGACGTCTCCACCGTCGGGCGCCCCGCGTCGCCAACATGCCCGTTCGGGCCGCGCCCGACTCCAGGTATCGTACTCCACTTCGTCCCTCGGGGGGCGATGACTTTGGTCAGGCTCGAAGCGGTTGCGGCCGGGGGCGAGCCCTGTTCTTGGGAAGCCGCCTCGGTTCGCGAGGCCGGCTGGAGTGCGCGGCCGGAATGTGGTGAAGTATTCGTTGTGAGCCGCCACGGCAGATCGGAGCCGGGGCCGCTGATGATCGTCTCCGGCGGCTTAGGCAGCAGCGGAGAGCAGCTGGCCCGGACGGCGCTGGCGCAGTTTTCCGACGCGGGCGTCAAGGTTCGGGTGGTGCCCCAGGTACACAGCGTCGAACAGGTCGCGGAGGCCGTCGACGAGGCCGAGCGGTTGGGCGCCACGATCATCCACACCCTGGTCGACCCGGGGCTGAGACGGACGTTGGGGGACTTGGCCCGCCGGAAGAACGTGGTCGCCATCGACCTCATCGGCAGACTCCTCTCCCACCTGTCCACGACGCTGGGTCGCCGGCCTTTGGGTAAGCCGGGGCTCTACCGACAGCTGAGGGAGGATTATTTCCGCCGGGTTGAGGCGATCGAGTTCAGCCTGGACCACGATGACGGCAAGAATCCGCACGAGTTGGGGGAGGCCCAAGTAGTGCTCGTCGGACCGTCGCGCGTTGGTAAGACTCCGCTGAGCATCTACCTTTCGACCTTGGGATGGAAGGTCGCCAACGTGCCTCTCGTCCGGGAGCTGGAGCCGCCCGCCCGGTTGTTCGAGATCGATCGGCGCCGGGTCGTCGGCCTCATCGTCGATCCCGTGCAGCTGATCGCCCACCGGCGGCGCCGTCACCGCGGGATGGGTCTTTCCGGTCGTTCCCTCTACACCGACGCCGCATCCGTGGCGGAGGAGGTGGAACTGGCCGTGCGCACCTGCCGGCGCGGAGGGTTTCCTATGATCGACATGACCAACCGGCAGATCGAGGAGGCGGCCGACGAGATCCTCGGCCTCATTTGCTGATGGGAAGACAGGCATCCCCGCCCGTCTCGGGGGTTCCGGTCGCGGACGGAGGCGTCGCCTCGGACCGGCTGGAAGCCAGGCAGGAAGCCCGTCCTCCCGCTACCCGATCTCCTTGATCTCGATGTTGCGGAAGCGGACCGGATCGCCGTGGCCCGCGAACCCGAAGTGTCCCCGTGTGCGCGTTCGGCCGACATAGCGATCTCCGTTTCGACCCATGAAGTCGGTCACCTCGGCCACGTCGCCGTCGACGATCACCACTCCGTTCAGCTCGACCCGGATGCGCGAACCCTCGACGGTCACCTCCTGGTAGTTCCACTCGCCGGGAGGACGCACGAAGCCGCGGTGGGGGGCGATCATACCGTAGATACCGCCGTGATACTGCCGCGGATCGAGTTCGGCGTACTGGGGATGATCGTCGTCCAGGACCTGGATTTCACACATTCCGACATACGCGGTGTCACCCTCGCCGGGATACCGAATGGCCAACCCATTGTTCCCGGCCGGCGGCAGCAGGAACTCGAAGCGGACCACGAAATCCTCGTACTCTCTTTCGGTGTAGATGGTGCCATGGTTGGAGAGGATCGTTCCGTCCACAACGCTGTTCCGATCGAGGGGACCGGCCCACCCGTTGAAGTCCCGGCCGTTGAAGATCGATTCGAAACCGCCGTCGACCGGTTCGGCGCGCGCCGGACCGCCTCGGCGAAGAGCGGCCGAGACCTCATCCCGACCGATCTCCCGGAGAAGGATGTTGCGCCAGCGAATCTCGCCGCCGTGGGTCTGCAGTTGGATGGGACCCCTGGACCACAGCGGTACGGATCGATCCCAGAAGTTCTCCATGATCGCTTGATCGACGACCAGTTGGTCGTTGAGCCACACGGTCACACGGGAGCCGATCATGATGATGCGGAACGTGTTCCACTCGCCGAAAGGTCGGTCGGCGCGCACCAGGGGTTCCTTCCCGGGAGCTCCGGGACTGTTGTTCCACAGTCCTCCCGAGCCCTTGTCGGCGCCAAGGCCCCATTTCTCCTCCTCGGTCCAGTCCCAGATCTGAACCTGCGGATTGGCGCGCAGGTAGATTCCGCTGTCGGCGCGGGGCACGGTCCGGTATTCCAGCCGCAACTCGAAATCGCCATACTCCGCGTCGGTGGTCAGGTAAGGCCCTTCCCCGTCGTTGACCAGTTCGCCGTTTTCGACGCTCCAGTGTCGCCGGGCCTCCGCCGTCCATTCGGCAATCCGGGACTCGCGCTCCTCGTCGCTCATGACCCGCAGTTGCCGCGGATCGAAGTGGGGCATGCCGTGCCAACCGTCCAGATTGCTTCCGTTGAAGAGGGCGACGAATCCCGGCGGAGGCTCCTCCACGTACGGCTGCCGCGCCGGATCACATCCGGTCGCGGCACCTAGTCCCACGATCAGCGTCAAGTAAGCGAGCAGTCGTCTCATCGGCGTGTCCTTTCGTTGCCGCGGTCTGGGGGAATTGAGGTTCGAGGGTGCACCACAACAAGCCACATTCTAGTCCGGATATCTCCGGCCGCCAAGCCGTGGGGGGCCGTGGGGGGGCGTCCGGTCGCGGGGGACCGCTCGAGGTCTGGACGGGCGGATGACGGAGTTGGGCGCCCCACCCCTCCGACGCTCCGAGTCCTCCGTCGGGCGTTGACTCGCCTTCCGGGGCGCGTTTAGACTCGTCGGGTCACAGCAGACATGACTTCGTCGGTCGCTCTGCAGCGACTGCTGTTTCCCGGGGCATGAACGAGAGAAGGGGAGTGTTGAGCGCCAGGGCCCGTGATTCGGGAGATCGTTCCTGGTCGGCCGCCGTCCGGCAGTGGGTTATCCGTCACGACGACAGCTGGCTGTTTGTGGCGACCTATATCGGCTTGGCCGTGGTGCTGAGCATTTGGATCAGTCTCTTCTGGCTTGTGGCCGTTGTGGCCGCCCACTTTGCGTTGGAGTTCGTCCGTCAGCGACATCTGCAAACAGGTTCTTGGCCGGTCATCCCGGCGACTCTGTGGGAACTGAAACTGGACGTCGCCCTGGTCCTGTTGGCCCTGGTCATCTCGCTTTACATGGAGGTGGTCCTGGGAGTGGTCGGACTGCAGTCGGCGGCCCGGGCCGGCGTCGCCGCCCAGGCTGGCCTGCGGGGGGGCTCGCGGTTCGCGGCCTGGCAACGGG
>CAYRCA010000396.1:0-4681 GCA_964422565.1 uncultured Acidobacteriota bacterium
ACTTCGTGCCCGCGACGGAAGAGGTCGGTCCCGGCGAGGTCGTCTACACCTCCGGGGCCGACGGGATCTACCCGAAGGGCATCCCGATGGGAGCGGTCGCCAGTGCCGCGCGGGACGGCGGAGTCTACCTGAGCGTCCTCGTCGAGCCGTTTGTGGAGTTTCCGCGACTGGAGGAGGTCGCCGTCGTACTGAGCGAGCCTTGAAGCCGACGATCGCGACCGACGCCCATCATCGCCGGATTCCCTTTCCCGAGCTTGGCGTCTTTCTGCTGATCGGCCTAGGAGTCGAGGTCATCCAGGGGAGCCTGCTGCCAGCTTATCTGCGGGCGCACGTTCTGCTCGTCTTCGTCCTCTACGTCGGCTGGCGGAGCACGCCTTTGCGGGCCGCGTTCGTCGGGACGGTCTTCGGCCTGCTGCAGGACTATCTCTTTGGCATTCCGTTGGGGCTGAATGGTCTCAGCAAGACGCTTCTCGGTTTTGTCGCCGGCTACCTCAGCCGATGGACCACCCCGGAGTTGGGTGTGGCCAGGGCGGTGTTGCTCGCAGGACTGGCCCTGATGGATCGGAGCATCATCCTGGGCACCCTCCTGCTGCTTGGCCAAAGAATTCCCTCTCCCCCGGCCCTCGAGTTGACGGCGGCCGCCGCGCTGACGGGCTTGCTGGGCGAGGTGTTCTTTCGCCTCTATGATAAGATCAGGTTTCCTCCGAAGGATTTTCGCAGACTTTGAGCGGGGTTCGTTGATGCCGATCGCCCAGGACAATCGCGTCCTCATTCACCGGCTGGGTCTCCTGAGAATTGGGATTGTGTTGGTGTTTCTGGCCCTGGGCCTGAAGGTCTGGCACGTGATGATCGTCCGCCACGACCATTTCCAGGAACTGGCCCGGCGGAACCAGGTTCGAACCGTTCCTCTGGTGGCGCCCAGAGGACCTATCCTCGACCGGGAGGGCCGGGTCCTGGCGGATAGCATCTCCTCCTTCAATCTTCTCCTGTACCGCGATGAGGCTCCCGATCTGGCCGAGTCGGAGCGGTTCCTGGTGGAGAGGCTGGAGGTTGATCGCGAGACCTACCGGGAAAGGCTGGGGGAGGCGGTGGGATACCTGTCGTTCCGCCCGCTTCTGGTGAAGGAGAACCTGTCGATGGAGGAGATCGCCCTGGTCCTTTCCCACCAGGCCGAACACCCGGAGCTGAAGTTGATCGAGCAGCCGCGCCGACTCTACCGGTATGGCGAGCTGGCCGCCCATGTATTCGGTTACGTGGGCGAGGTCTCGAGGGCGGAGCTGGAGTCGGGGGAGTTTTCCTACCTGAAGGCGGGCGACGTGGTGGGGAAGGCCGGAATCGAACGAGCGTACAATCGGCACCTGTCCGGGGTCGACGGGTACTCGAGGGGTCTGGTCAACAACTTCGGCAAGGTCCTGGGCGAGCTGTCGAGAGTGGAGCCCCGGGCCGGAGAAACATTACACCTGACCCTCGACCTCGACCTGCAGCGGATCGCCGAGGAGGAGTTGATCGATCGGCCCGGGGCGGTCCTGGCAATCGATCCCAGGACGGGCCACGTCCTGGCGTTGGCCAGCCGACCGGCCTTTGATCCCAACCAGTTTGCTACGCGGATTACTCGGCGGCAGTGGCTGGAGTTGACGGAGAATCCGGACCATCCACTGCAGAACCGGATCATCCAGAACACCTTCTCCCCAGGTTCCATCTTCAAGCTGGTGATGGCGTTGGCGGGTCTTGAACTGGGCGTCGTCAATGCGGAGACCCCGGTCTACTGCAACGGGGCGGTCGTCCTCTACGGCCATCGCTTTCGGTGCTGGCGGGAGGGTGGACACGGTTTCATGCGGATGCCGGAGGCGATCCAGCAGTCCTGCAACGTGTACTTCTACCTGCTGGGGCAGAAGTTGGGGATCGAGAGTATTGCCGAATTCAGTCGGAGGCTGGGGTTGGGGCAGCCGACGGGAATCGACCTTCGCGGAGAGGCGGCCGGACTGGTGCCTTCGCCCGATTGGAAGCGCAGGGTCACGGGGCAGCCGTGGTACGCCGGAGAGACAATATCGGTGGCCATCGGACAGGGGCCGGTCAATGTGACGCCGGCCCAGCTTGCCAGGGCGGTGGGCGCCCTCGCGACGGGACTTGTGCCCCAATTGAAACTGGTCGACAACGGGCCCGGCAGCGGCGAGGCGCCGCCGGGTTTGGGGTTTTCTCCGGGCAATCTGGGGACGGTTCGCGACGGCATGTGGAAAGCGGTGAATGCGTGGGGGACCGGGCGCTCGGCGCGGGTCGAGGATTTCGATGTCTGCGGCAAGACGGGAACCGCCCAGACCATCAGCCGGCAGGCCCGGGAGAGGCTGCCGGAGGAGGAGAGGGGGAGATTCGAGTCCAATGCCTGGTTCGTCGGTTTCGCTCCCCGGGACAAGCCCGAGATTGTGGTTGTCGTCATCGTCCAGCGGGGCGGCTCCGGCGGTGGCCAGGCGGCCCCGATCGCAGGGAAGGTCCTGGCCGAGTATCATCGCAAACTCAAAGGGGAGGCACCGTCGCCGCTAAGGTTGGTGTCGAATTAGAGCCGGAGACGGTTGGGGGATGGGAGGAGATCCGCGCAGCGCTGTTTCCGGGCCGCCTTCTTGTCGGTCCGAGGGAATCCGCGGTTGCCGCGACGGCGCCTCCTCGAAGCTCGGAGTCGGCGGTGGGATGAGATGAGAATCGGTCGCCGCTTCGCTCAATTTGACTACGCCCTGTTTCTGATCGTCGCGGTGCTCGCCTCTTTGGGCATCCTTGCGGTCTACAGTGCCACCCTCAGCTCGGACGGCGGCGGGTTGATGGGCAACCAGTTGTTCCGCGCGGCCCTCGGCGTGTCGCTTTGCCTGGCCGTAACCCTGATCGACTACCATCGCTTGTTGAACCGGGCTTTCCTACTCTACTTTCTCTCCCTCGTCGTCCTGGTCGGGGTGCTCCTGTTCGGCACCGAGATCAACGGCAACAAGAGTTGGATCGTGTTGGGTGGTGTCACTTTTCAGCCCTCCGAGTTGACCAAGGTGGTCCTCATCCTCCTGCTCGCTCGGTTGCTGTCGGATTTTGACGGCGCCTATCTGACTCGCCGCCGGTTGATGACGGTTGTGGCTTTCTCGGCGGTGCCCATCTTTCTGGTCGTTCTGCAACACGACCTCGGCACGGCGGCGATGTTCGTGCCCATCGTCGCCGGTGTCGTCCTGGTGGCGGGAATCCGGGCCAAGGCCGTCCTGATCGTGCTGTTGGTCGTGATGGCCGCCGCGCCCGTCGTCTGGTTCGGGCTCAAGGACTATCACCGGCAGAGGGTATTGGTCACATTGGATCCGGACCTGGATCCCCAGGGAGTCGGCTATCAGACGCGCCAGGCCCGGATCGCGATCGGGTCGGGCGGGCTCTGGGGACGGGGCGTGGGCCAAGGCCTGCAGAGCCAGTTGGGGTTCGTGCCGGAAAGCCATACCGACTTCATTTTCGCACTGATGGCGGAGGAAACCGGATTCATGGGCGCGAGCGGGGTCCTGCTCCTCTATCTGCTGTTGTTGGCCCGGTTGATCACGGTGGGGAGGCAGGCCCTGGATCGGGCCGGAATGCTGATTGTCGCCGGGATCGTAGGGCTGATCTTCTCCCACGTGGCGATCAATGTTGGGATGGCGCTGGGGATAGTTCCCCCGATCGGCATTCCCCTTCCCTTTCTGAGCTACGGCGGCTCGTCGATCGTGAGCACATTCGCCGCCGTGGGTCTGGCCCTCAACGTCTCGATGAGGCGATTTCTGTACACTTGACCCGGTCTGGACACCCCTTATCGACGAGCCGCCTGCGGGAAGCGGGCCGCCGTCGACCTCCGACCTCTGGGACGGAGGCCCCTGAGGACCCCCTGAGGCACGTTTCTTGCCCCCGCTCTCGGCCGGCGGCTATAATGGTGGCGAGGGATGGATTCTAGTCCTTAGAAAAAAGGGATTTACATAGCGTTTGAGAAGCTTTTCGGGTTAACAGGGTAGAGGTGTTTTTTGTCTGGGCGGCCCCGTCGAGAGGAGCCCGCCAAGCGGCGTGGGGAGTGCTGCATCGAAAGCGAACTCGATCTCCGCGAAATGAGGAAACGAGGCGGATGGGCGATCCGTGCGCGCAAGGCGCCGGTCCCCGGCGCACCGGTGCGGGCAGCCCTTTGAGCGGGCCCTGAGTAGCCCAGATTCGCCGACGGTCGGATCGCACCGTCATGGTCCCCTGAATGGCTTCTCCGGGAGAACGGACCCGAGTGTCCGTTTGAAAGGAGAACAGTATGTCCAAGGAGCTGGTTGTCAGTGCGACAGGCTTGGAGAAGAAGCTTGCGATCCTGGAAGACGATCAGGTCACCGAACTCTTCATCGAGCGCGAGCGAAGCAGGAGCATCCTGGGCAACATCTACAAAGGCCGGGTGACAAGGGTTCTGCCCGGGATGCAGGCGGCCTTTGTCGACATCGGCTTGGACCGAAACGCCTTTCTCTACGTCGCCGATTTCTTTGAGGACTACGAAAACTACGAGGAGTTGTTCAAGGCGACGAACTCGACGATAGACGAGCTCCTGGTGGAGCGGCCGGCGAGTGAGCCGAAGCCGTCCGCCCGCCGATCGCGTCGAGGGAGACGGGGTGCGCCCCAGCGACCCTCCGGTGACGTCTCGGCCCCACGGGAACGGGCCGCCGAGAAGCCG
>CAYRCA010000397.1:0-3503 GCA_964422565.1 uncultured Acidobacteriota bacterium
GAACCGCCGCGATTTTCGTCCCTCCGGGTGCGCCCCGCTCATGGCCACTCACTCCTACCACTCCCGCCCCTCCTGATCCTGCCGTCCCTGCCGTTCCTCCCGAGTAAGTGCTAACATACGCCCGTGGCACGACTCTTCCTCGTCGACGGGATGTCCCACCTTTACCGCGCGTATTACGCGATCCAGGGTCTGACGAACCGGTCGGGCAAGTCCACCAACGCCATCTACGGCTTCACCGCCATGCTGCGGAAACTCATCCAGGAGGAGAAGCCGGACTATCTGGCCGTCGCTCTGGACCTGATGGGTCCCACGGTTCGGCATGAGCGGTTCAAAGAGTACAAGGCGACACGTCCCAGGATGCCGGAGGATCTGGTCGAGCAACTGCCCCACGTGTACCAGCTTTGCGAGGCCATGCGCGTCCCGATTCTGTCTCACGAGGGTTACGAGGCCGACGATGTTATCGGCACCGTGACTCGTCTGGCCTTGGAAGAGGGGCTGGATGTGGTCATTGTGACCATCGACAAGGACATGCTCCAGCTGGTCGGAGATCGAGTGAGTGTGCTGGACACCCGCTCGATGAGCCGGTTCGGCCCTCGGCAGGTGCGCGAACGATGGGGGGTGGAGCCGGAGCGGGTCGTCGACGTTCTCAGCTTGATTGGGGACGCCTCGGACAACATTCCCGGTGCGCCCGGGATCGGTGAGAAGGGTGCGAAGGCGCTCATATCCGAGTTCGGCAGCCTGGACGATCTTCTGGCCAACTCCGACCGGGTCGGCCGGAAGAGCTATCGGACGAGCCTCGAGGAGAATCAGGAGATCATTCGCCGGAGCCGCGAGCTCCTGCGGATCGAGGACCGACTTCCCCTCGATCTCGATCTGGAGGAACTCCGTCTTGGGGCGCCCGACACGACCGCCCTGCGGAAGCTCTTCGACGAACTGGACTTCACCACTCTGCTTCAGGAGTTGCCCAGCGAGGACGCGCCGCTCGATCCGCGGCTGATCCGGACGAGCTCGACCGAGGGCCTGAGAAAACTGTCGGCGCAGCTGGAAGGTCGGCGGGTTGGGGTAGCGGCTTGGTTCGAAAGGGACGATGCCCTGAGCGGCGGTCTGGAGGGGCTCGCCTTCAGCGGTGACGAGCGTAGCGCCTGTTTCGTGCCGGCGGAGTTGCTTCGAGACGCCTCGGAGGCGGCGGAGGAATTCTTCTCGAGAGGCGTCACCTGGATCTTTCATGATTTGAAGCCGTTTGCGATCTGCGCTCGAAAGATGGGCTGGAAGGTGAGGCCGGACGGCTTGCTGGACACGATGCTCATGGCCTATCTGCTCGACCCCAACCAGAGGGATTTCTCGCTCTCCCGCGTCAGCGAGGAATACTTGGGGGTCTCACCCGGGACCGGCCGGGAGGCTTCGCTGCTGGGGGAGGATCGCCCCGTCGACCTGGGTCGCCGGGCCGTCGCCACCTATCTCCTGGGTCGAGAATTGTCCCGCCTTGTGGAGGCCAAGGGGCTGCGTCGGCTTTTGAGCGAAATCGAGATGCCCCTGGTGGAAGTGTTGGCGGACATGGAGCTTCGAGGTGTTCGTCTCGACGCGAGGCTGCTGGAGGAGATATCCGTCGAGCTGGAAGATGAGCTGGCGAGGCTGACCGAGGCGATCTACGACCGGGCCGGAGGCGAGTTCAACATCAACTCTCCCAGACAACTGGCCGATGTCCTGTTCGAGAAGCTGGGGCTGCCCGGTGCCCGCAAGACCGGCAAGGGGAGCCACCTATCGACGGGGGTCGAGGTCCTGGAGGAGTTGGCTGTTTCCCATGAAATCGCGCAACTGCTGCTGGACTATCGGGAGTTGGCCAAGCTCAAGAGCACCTATGTGGACGCTCTGCCCAAACTGGTGAACCCGGGGACCGGGCGCATCCACACCTCCTATAACCAGATGGTGGCCGCCACCGGACGCCTTTCCTCGAGCAATCCGAACCTGCAGAACATCCCGATCCGCAGCGAACAGGGGCGGCGGATTCGCAGGGCCTTCGTACCCGATCCGGGTTTCCAGATTCTGTCCGCGGACTACTCGCAGATCGAACTGAGGGTCATGGCCCATCTGTCCGACGACCCGGTGCTGGTGGACGCGTTCCGAAAGGGCGAGGACATCCATGAGCGAACCGCCAGGGAGGTCTTTGGTTTGGACAGCGGCTTGGGCGTTCGAGAGCTTCGAAGGCGGGCCAAGGTGATCAACTTCGGCATCATCTACGGTCTGAGCGCCTTCGGCCTGGCCCGGAGTCTGAAGATCGACCGGGGTCAGGCCCAACAGTTCATCGACGGCTATTTCGAAAAGTACGCGGGGGTCAAGCGATGGACCGAGCAGACTCTTGAGCAGGCTCGCTCCGACGGTTTCGTGGCAACGCTGTTCGGACGGATTCGCCAGATTCCCGAGATCAACAGCAAGAACCGGAACATTCGCGAGTTCGCCCGGCGCACGGCCATCAATGCGCCGATCCAGGGAACCGCGGCGGACCTGATCAAGATGGCCATGGTCGCGATCCACCGGAAGCTGGTCGGGGAACAGTGGGAGAGCCGCCTCATTCTGCAGGTACACGACGAGCTGGTTTTTGAGGCGGCGACGGAGGAGGTGGTCCGTCTCCGGGAGCTGGTTCGCGAAGAGATGGAGGGAGTCGCCTCGCTGGTCGTTCCCCTCGAAGTGGAAGTGGCGGTGGGTCCGTCCTGGTACGACGCCAAGTGAGACCGCGTGTAGAATGGCGGCACCGGTTCTGGATTTCCGGGAACTCCGTTTTCGAAAGCGCGTTTAAGAACTTAGGACATGGGAAACACCGCAGTCATCGGCGCCAACACCGCCGTTGTTGGCGACAACGCCCTGGTTGCCCGCTATCTCGAAGGGAGCGAGCGGGCCTTTGAGGTTCTGATGCTTCGCTACCAGGATCGGTTGGTGAACTATATCAACGGGATCGTCCGGGACTATGACCGATCGATCGATCTTTGCCAGGATGCATTCATTCGAGTGCTCCGCAACGCCGATCGCTACGAGGGCAAGTATCAGTTCTCGACGTGGCTTTACCGGATCGCAACCAACCTCGCGATCGACGAACTCAGAAGGCGGGAACGGAAGGGAAGGTTCTTCTTCCACAACGTGATCGATCTGTTCCAGCCCGGACAGCCTTCGGTGTCACTGCCCGACCACCGCCATTGTCCGGAACGGTCGCTGGACAAGAAGGAGAAGGCTCATCATCTCCAGGCGGCTATTGATGCTCTCTCGGAGAAGTACCGGCTGGCCTTTATCCTCAAGGAAGTACAGGGCTTGTCCTATGAGGAGACAGCCCACGTGCTCAACGTTTCGCTGGGAACGGTGAAGTCGCGGGTTCACCGCGCCAAGATGATGCTGCGCGAGAAACTGGCCCACATTCTATGAACTGTCGGAGATTTCAATCCAGCTTGGCCGAGGATCTTCTCAACCGGGGCGAGGAGCGGTTGGCGGCGCATCTGAAAGAGTGCGAGGAGTGC
>CAYRCA010000397.1:3513-4675 GCA_964422565.1 uncultured Acidobacteriota bacterium
TGCCGCTCCGTCTACGCCGATCTTCTGGAGATCGAGGAGCTGTCGCGAAGCCTGAGCGGCCGAGTTCAGGTTCCCCCGAATTTTCGGGAGGAGGTCCTGGCGAAGGTCGCCCGGGAAAGGCCGTCCCGCCCCTTCCGACTGGTCGCGGCCCTTGCCGGGGTCGTCCTTCTGGCGGCTACGGCAAGCTTCTTTCAGGGCGTCGAGAGCGTGGATTCCACCCGTCATGAGGGCGAGTCGGCTCTGGAGGGCGGACGGCCCGACAAGGCGAGGCCGGCCGAACCCACTTACGTGGATGTCATCGTGACCGGCGAGGAGGACGAGAAATTCATTCTGCGTTTGCCCTCTGTGATCGAGGTCCGTCGGACTGAGCTCCAGGAGGATTTCTACATCAGCAATGTCAGCCACTAGCACGTGTGCCGGGCGAGGCTGGCGGGGCCCTCTCGTCTTGATGATGGCGGCCCAGTTCGTGACGCCGCACGCCTGGGGTGCGGCTGGGGTGGCGGCGGAGGGGCACGACTCGCTGATCCGTGTTCGGCTGGAGCAGAGGTTCCCCGGGTTGTTTCACGAAGGCCGGTTGATTTCTCAGTCGACCGTGGTGGAGGTCAACGAGTTCAACGGCGTCGTATTGGACAACCAAGGTCACGTGGCGTCCTTCATTGGAAGCGTTTGGGCGAATCTGGCCGTAATTCGCCCCGCCGCCTCCCTGCTTCTGCCGGATGGAACAGAAACGCCCGCCGAGCTCGTTGGAGTTGACGAGCGGATCTCCCTGGCGGTTCTGCGGTCGCCCGGTCTGGTCGGACGGGGCGTGTCCGCCGGCGATCTGGATCTGGAGAAGAGGACGGCCCTGTTCTTCTGGACGGAGAAAGGCTGGAGGGAGTATCCCCTGCAGGTCGTTCGAGCCATGTCCAGCGACTTCGACGCCGAAAGGGACGTCCGGGTCCGACTTGGAGATGCGGCCCGTGGGCAACCGTTGGCCGACGGAGGCATCCTCTTGGACTCGGCCGGACGGTTCCTGGGATTCGCCACCCAGTTGGAGAGGGGGGGAGTCAGTCCCTCTCTTCGATCGATGCGGGTGATCCCGGTTCAAGCGGCTCGGGAGTCGATGAGGGAGGTTCTGGATCGGGGCGGCAGCGTTCGGGCGGGATGGCTGGGTGTCTTCATG
>CAYRCA010000398.1:0-4670 GCA_964422565.1 uncultured Acidobacteriota bacterium
TCGCCATCGGAGCATTCTACAATTTCCGGGTAGCCAGTTCGATTGCGGCGCCGCGCGAGCGCCACTTACGGCAACCAACTGCGGCGGTCGGTTCTCAGTCTTGGGAACGTCGGCAGGGACCCGCCGGAGTCGAAACCAGAAGGAAAGAAAGTGACCAATTACCTGAGCGGCAACCGCATCGATCCGTTGCCAATCAGCGGCGACCTGTCGGTTACCGACCTGGTTGACAACTATTTTGACGCCTACAACTCGGCTCGGTTGCGCGAGGGTTGCCGGCTCTTCGCGGAGAAAATGCTGCGGGAGGACGTCACCATCGGAATGAGTGTCTCGGGAGCGCTCACCCCCGCCGGAATCGGCATGTCCTGCCTCATCCCCCTGATCGAGGCGGGTTGTGTCGACTGGGTCGTCTCGACGGGAGCGAACCTGTACCACGATTCCCACTTCGGAATCGGCCTGTCGATGCACCAAGGCCGCCCGCAGGTCAGCGACGCCGACCTCCGCGAGAAGGGGGTGGTCCGGATCTACGACATCTTCTTCGAGTTCGACGTTCTGCTGTCGACCGATGCTTTTTACCAGGAGCTTATGCGGTCACCCGAGTTTCAGCGCACAATGGGGACGGCGGAATTTCACTACCTCATTGGGCGCTTCTTGGACGAACGGGAAAAGGTCCTGGGGATCGGCCAGAAGTCCGTTCTGGCCAGCGCCTACCGGAATCGCGTGCCCGTCTACACCTCCTCGCCGGGAGACAGTTCCATCGGGATGAACGTGGCGGCTTTGGCCCTGGAGGACAACCGACTGGCCTACGACGTGTCCCGGGACGTCAACGAGACGGCGGCGATCGTTCTGGAGGCCAAGCAGAGCGGAGGCAAGAGCGCCGTCGTCATCCTGGGCGGGGGATCGCCGAAGAACTTTCTCCTGCAGACGGAACCGCAGATCCAGGAGGTGCTGCACCTGGACGAGAAGGGACACGATTACTTCCTCCAGATCACGGACGCCCGACCCGACACCGGAGGACTTTCCGGCGCGACTCCGGCGGAAGCGGTGAGCTGGGGGAAGGTCGACCCCTCAAGCTTACCGGAGGCGGTCGTATGCTACCTGGACTGTACCGTCGCCGTTCCCATCCTCACCGCCTACGTCCTGGCCAAGAGGCCCACTCGAACGAAGAAGGAACTCTATTCCCGCCTTCCCGAGCTCATGGATAAGCTGCGGAGGGAGTACGAGCGGGTTATGCGGAAGCAGGTCTCCGAATGAGTGCGCCGAGGGCGCGTTCCGCGTCGCCTCGATGGGTCTTCCAACGAACAACCGCCGGCCACAGATGAACGCGGGCTTCGCTCGCCGGTTTGGACCCGGCGGTTTTCTCCGCGTTCCTCGGCGTTCATCTGTGGTCCGGCGGCCGCCTCAATCCTCGGTGGAGCCCACTGGAAGGCTTGAACGCACCTGTCCGACGGCGGTGCGCAGAATCACGACGGCCAGGGGGACGTCGCTCAGGACGCGGATCGTTCCGTCGAAGTCCTGGTTTGCGATGGCCGGAAACATCTGCGCGAGGAATTGGGCGTCATGTTGCCCCGGCCCGAGGGATGCGATCTGCGGGTTGATGCCCACGCGCTGGCCGACTTGGTTGTAAAGCTCGACCCAGGCGGTGGCCTGCCGGTTTGTGGTGTTGACGATCGCGACGCCGCTGTCGAAGTTGCCCTCCACGGTCTTCTGGACCGCCCCCACCGAGAGCCCGGCACCCGGGTTGCCGCCCACACCCGCCTCCGTCAAGACGGCGCCCGTCGGGGAGACGATTCGGAAAACCGCGGTCCCCTCCACCGGCACGTTGGATTCGACACTGGCGTACCCGACGTCGAGGTCTTGTCCCGACGTCGTAAATGACGCCGAACTGAAGGGGGGGATCGACAGGGCGAACTCGCCGGCGGAGACTCCGCCGATCTGGAAGGCAAGCGATTCACCGTCGCTGCCGAAGAACCGCAGCTCCCCCACCGCCGTCGAGCCGGAGAGATTCGAGACCACCAGGGTCGTTTGCAGGGAACCGACCCCGGGAATCGCGCCGTTGCCGACCTGAGCCAGGTAGGTGACGAAGGAGGGGCGTTCGAGGAAGTCGATCTGCAAACTCTCCAGCTGCTCGGGATTCTCATCCGCCCCGTAACTGATCACCAGTTTGGAGATACCGGCGGAGTGGTCGGAGCCGAACTCGATCGATTCCACGTCGGGCAGACCGTTGCGCTGGATGTCACCCCGGGACACGCCGAAACGATCGAAAGCCTCGATCCGAACCTGCGTGCCCGCGCCCCCGTTCCCTAGAAGCAGACCGACGCGGCTTACGGGGTGACGGAAATTCAACACCATCGGGCGATTGGCGGATGTGCCCGACGGGGGGACGTTGCGCACCACGTTCCAGGTCGAACCACCTACAAGGAACTGGATGATCTGCGGGTTCCCATTCTCACCCTCCTCGAACGTGACGCCCCACTTGGCCAAGAGTCTGCTCACGTTCGTTTCCGACGGCAGACCCGCGAAGTCGAAGAGCACCGAGTCGCCGCTGAACGGGGCGCCATCGGGATACTCGGTCAGTTGAGCCCGGGGGCTGGAAAGAGCGAACAGGAAGAGAACCGGAGCCACTTTCAATAAACGTCTTGTCATAACTGCCTCCTAATGATCCGAGCTCCGCTTTCGCGAATCCTCCCCCGGAGCAGCGACACAATATCATATAGTCCATAAGGTTCCCGCGAGGGGTCGCTCGGGGGGCTTCCCGAGGGCGAAGGGGCGAGGACACCCGGCCAGCGCCGGGAGGTTGCCTCTTTTCGGTTCGAGTGGACCGACCCAGGTTCGATTCCCTCGCGCTCACCGTCACCGAGATATTTCAGGAAGGAGCGGATCGCGGATGAAGTTGAAGGACAATATCGCCATCGTAACGGGCAGCACCAAAGGGATCGGATTGGCCGTCGCCGAAGCGTTGGTCGAAGAGGGTGCCCATGTGCTGGTCACCTCCCGCCATGAGAGTGATGTCCAGCAGACCCTGAAGCAACTCGAAGGCCGCGGCGCGCGGGTGGTAGGCAGGGTTTGCGACGTGCGGCGCGCCGACCAGGTCGAGGAGTTGATCGCCTTCTGCATCAACAAACTGGGCGGCCTGGACATCCTGATCAACAACGCCGGGGTGGGTGTTTTTCAGAGCGTCGAGGAGATGACCGTCGAAACCTGGCGGCGCACCATCGCCACAAATCTGGACAGCCTCTTCTACACTTGCCGCCACGCCATCCCGGAAATGAAGAAACGGGGGGCCGGCTTCATCATCAACATCGGGAGTCTGGCGGGGAAGAACGCCTTTGCCGGCGGAGCCGCCTACAATGCGTCGAAGTTCGGGTTGATCGGCTTCAGCGAGGCCCTCATGCAGGAGGTTCGACACGATGACATCCGGGTGGCCTACATCATGCCGGGCAGTGTGGATACGTGGTTCGGGGGTCGGGCGCCGGTGGGCGAGGAATCCTGGAAGCTGAGCGCCCGGGATGTCGGTCGAGACCCTGTGCCGTGCGCCCCGTTGCCTGACCAGCCGCATTGAGATGCGTCCCTCCAAGCCGCCGCGGAAGTAGTGTCGGGGGGGCTGGGGGTTGGGTTCCGGCTTTTGGGTCTTGGGGTAACCGGGAGGAGTTCAAGCAGGCCTACCCTACGCCCTCGCCCCTACTTTCTGAGAAGATCGTGTCGGCCACCCGCCAGTGTCAACCTCTTCCCGGGAGAAGCGAAGGAGGTCAGGGCCGAGTCTTCGCCAAGCCGCTTGATGCTCTGGCGCCTGGTCAACCCTCCCTCCGCGGGGGTGGTCCGGACCGTGTCCCTGGCGCCGGATGGGGGCACCAGAGGTTGTGCCCACGAGTTGGAATCCGTCGACGGTCGGCGTCGCTTCCACACGCGTGACCGTGCCGGTGAAGGTGGCTCGGACGAGGGCGCGGTTCCGGAGGCGGGCGAGAGAGCTGCGGTGATCGGCGGCGCGGAGGGTCCGCTCGTCGTCGATCTTGGCCGGATCGGCGCCTTTTCTCACGCGCCGCGCCGGACATGCCAATAAAGGGCGCCGCCTGCGACCAGAAAAAGCAAGGTGACCAGGATGGACTCCAAGTGAACCTGGGTCAATAGGATCCCGCAGACGGCGAACGCGCCGATCGGAATCGACCCGCCTCCGGGAGCGCGATAGGCTTCGGCGGACGGGCCGAAAGCGCGTCGCAGCTTCAGCATGGCGCCGATGCACACCATGTAGATTAGAACCCTAACCAGCGCGCTCATGGCTGCCAGCCAGACGAAGGAGCCGTATGCGGCCAGCGCGAACACCAATGCCCCGAAAGACAGAATCGACCGGTGGGGCGTGCGATACGTGGGGTGCACCTGGCCGAACCATGCCGGAAGGCTCTTTTCACGAGCCAGCGAATAGGTCAACCGCGGCGCCGTGAACATGGCGCTGGCGACGTTGCCGCCCACCGAAACGACGACCCCTGCGGTCATCAGCAAGGCGCCTGCCGGTCCGAACAGCGCCGCTCCCGCCTCCATCAGCGGGCGCTCGGAGGCGCCCAGGTCGGGCAGCAGAGCTACGCAGACCGCCTGCACCGCAACGTACAGAAGCGTCACCACACCCAGGGCCCAGAACAGGGCGCGCGGCATGTCGCGCCCGGGATTGCGCGATTCGC
>CAYRCA010000399.1:0-4665 GCA_964422565.1 uncultured Acidobacteriota bacterium
CGCGGTTCATCGGCTCGTTGTTGTTGGTGGTGGAGACGATCAGGTTGGCCTGGACGATCTGATCGTCCCCGTTGATCCGGTAGTGATGGAAGAGCGTTCCCCTGGGCGCCTCGATGATACCGACCGCCTCGTCGCGCCGCTTCCCCTCGACCCGGAGATCCGTCCCCTGGAGGTCCGGATCGCCGAGGAGTCGCTGAATCATCTCCGCTGAATGCAGCAACTCGATCATCCGCGCCCAGTGGTAGGCCATGGTCATGTTGTTCGGCTTATCGTCGGTGAGGGCCTTGAACTCCCGCCGGGCCGTCTCGGCGTCGGGAGTGTCGAAAAAGTCGCAGTTGTTGACCCGCGCCAGGGGCCCGACCCGGTACCAGCCCGTGTCCGGCCCCAGGGACCGGATAAAGGGGAACTTCATGTAGCTCCAGGATCGGACCTCCTCGGCCAAATGCGCCGCATATTGTTCGTTGTCCACGTGGTCGAAGATGAGTTCGCCGTTCGCGCTTTGGGCTCTCAGGCCTCCGTCGTAAATGTCGTAGGCGCCGTCGGCGCGGACGATCGACAGATGGTTCGACTCGAAGGACCCGAAGGGGGCCAGTCTCTCCAGGTTCTCCACAGTATAGTCTCTGGCCAGCTTGAGAGCCCCCCGGCTCCATTCCAGAATCTGGTCCATATCCTTGAGGAAGGCGTCCCGCTCGACCACCGAGAGGTTCTTGTTGACACCGCCGGGAATGGCCCCGGTCCCGTGGATCTTCTTGCCCGCCGTCGCCTTGATGATCTCCTGCCCGAACTTCCTCAGGAGAACCCCCTGCGTCGCCAGCGCGGGGTACCTGGCGGCGACGCCGAAGACGTGTCTTTGCTGAACGTCCGAGTCAAATCCGAAAAGAAGGTCCGGCGAGCAGAGGTGGAAGAAATGAAGCGCGTGCGACTGCAGGAACTGCCCATGGTGCATCAGGAGACGGATCTTCAGCGCCGTGGGGGTGAGATTCTCGCCGCCGACGAGCCGGTCCACCGCCTTCGCCGCGGCGAGGTGATGACTGACGGGACAGATGCCGCACAGTCTCTGGACCAGCACCGGCACCTCCCAGAAGGGACGGCCCTGGATGAATCTTTCGAAGCCGCGGAACTCGACGATGTGCAGCCGGGCCTGCTCCACCCGGTTCTCCTCGTCGAGAAGAATGGTTACCTTGCCATGGCCCTCGACCCGCGTGACCGGCTCGATGACGATTCGTTTACTTGCCATCGCGTTCGTCTCCCTCGGTTTCAGTCGTACTTGATCAGCTCGTAAGGCAGCTCAAGGGGCTGGTTATTGAGCAATGCCACCAACGCCTCCCAGAGAGTGTCGGCCGATGGCGGACAGCCGGGCAGGAAATAGTCGATCTTGACGAGTTCGTGGCAGGGATACACCTTGTCGAGCAGCAGCGGGATCTCGGGATCGTTGGGGATCTTCCTGGCGGGATTATAGACGGTCGGGTTATCCAGATAAGCCTCCCGCAGGCATTCCTCGAGGGGAATGGTGTTTCGCAGGGCCGGGATCCCCCCCATCGTGGCGCAATCCCCCACCGAGATCAGCACATCACACCGGCGGCGAAACTCCCGCAGGACTTCCACGTTCTCCTCGTTGCAGCAGCCGCCTTCAATGAGGCCCACGGCGCAGCGATCCTGAAACGTCTTGAAGTCGTTGATGGGCGACTTGTCGAACTCAACCAACTCCGCCAGCTGCAGAATGCGCTCGTCGATGTCCAGCAGCGACATGTGACAGCCGAAGCACCCGGCCAGGGATGTGGTAGCGATCTTGGGCTTGGACATTTCTCCTCCTTGTGGACTCACTCCGCTGCCCTGGTTTCGATATCCGAACCGATCGGCCGGGTGTCGAACACTCTCCGCCCCACCGGAACCCTGTACCCGACCCTCTTGGGAAGGATGGCGCCCACCGGACAGATCTCCACCGCCCTGTCGGTTACCGCGACGTCGGTTCCCTTCAGCCCGTTACCCGAGTTGAAAGCGATCCGCTTGTCCTTGCCTCGGCCCACGAACTGAAACACGTTCCTGCCGTCGAGCTCTTTGGAGGCACGGACGCATCGGCCGCATAGAATGCAGCGATCCCGATCGATGAAGATATCGGGATGGGACGCGTCCACATCCCTCCGCGGGAACTGGTAGGGATACCGGGGCGCCGTTATCCCAAACCGGTAAGCGAGGGCCTGGAGCTCGCAGTTCCCGCTCTTCTCGCAGAACATACAGTAGTGGTTTCCCTCCACGAAGAGCATTTCGATGATGGCGGTCCGCAGTTCGGAGACCGCCGGAGAGTCGCTCTCAACCATGATTCCCTCGGCAACCGGCGACGTGCAGGCCGATTGCGGGCGGCCGTTGACGAGCACCGTGCAGACCCGGCAGCTTCCATGAGGAGTCAGGTCCTTGTGGGCGCAGAGGCGTGGAATGTAACGTCCGGAAGCCTCCGCCGCCCGCAGGATCGTCTGACCCGGGTTCGCCTGGATGACCTCGCCGTCAAGCACGAAAGTGACTGGATTGCTCAAGATAATCCTCCTCAGTGGTGCGCGTGGGTCGATTCGCGTCCCGCGATCGATGCCGCCTCTCTGACCGACTCGGCCAGGTCGAAGCCGGCCCGAATTCCGTCCGGGGACACCTTGAGGCGGGCCTCGTAAAGGGTGCGAAATCGCTCCAATGTCGACAAAACGGGATTTGGGGAGGTTTGCCCCAGCCCGCAACGGCTAGTCCGCTTGATGGTCTCTCCCAGTTCCCTCAGGTACTCGAGGTCGGAGGGTTCGCCCACGCCGGAGCGGATCTTCTCGACACACTGTTTCATCAGTACGTTGCCTACACGGCACGGAGTGCAATAGCCGCAGCTTTCCTCGACAAAGAACTCCAGAAAGGCGTCGATCACCTCCAGCAGATCTCGACCGGGCCCGAATACCATCATGGCGCCGCCGGTCGCCAGATCGTCGTAACAGATGATGCGCTCGAAGTCCGAGGGTCCCACCATCTGGCCGCTGGCGCCCCCCACCTGGACGGCCTGGGCATCCTCGGCCCCGACCATCCGCAGCACCTCTCGCAGCGAAACGCCGAAAGGCACTTCGTACACTCCGGGGCGTCGGCAGTCGCCCGAGATACTCAACAGTTTCGTGCCGGAGCTGCCCGGCGATCCGATTTGCGTAAACCAGCCCGGGCCCCTCTGGATGATGCGAGCCACGCAACACAAGGTCTCCACGTTGTTGACCGACGTCGGAAAGTCGAGATAGCCCTTCTGGGCGGGGAACGGCGGCCGGGTCTTGGGATCACCCCTCCGTCCCTCGCACGAGCTGATGAGGCCGGTCTCCTCCCCGCAGATGTAAGCGCCGGCCCCCATTTGAATCCGAATGTCGAAATCGAACGTGGGGTTGCCGCAAACCTGTTCCCCCAAGAGCCCGGCCCGCCTGCGCTCTTCGAGAACGGCCTCGAGAAAGGACCGCAGATAGGCATACTCGGCTCTGAGGTAGACAATACCCTCCGCGGCGCCGATCGCGTATCCGCCGATGGTCATTCCCTCGAACATCAGGTGCGGATACTCCGTTAGGATGACCCGATCCTTGAAGGTTCCGGGCTCGCCCTCATCGGCGTTACAGATGATGAATCGTCGGGGAGCGGAGGCGGCCCGGGTGAACCCCCACTTCATGCCGGTCGGGAAACCGGCCCCCCCGCGACCCCGGAGCCGGGCGGTCTTCACGTTTCGGATCACTTCCGCCGGACTCATGGACATCGCTTTGGCCAGCGCCTCACCCGAGACCAGTTCGCTTAGAACGACCGCTCCGCGGAGCCGGATGTTGTTCTCCACCATCGCCGACACCAGATCGTGGGCGTTGTTGCCGTCGCCGAGCTGCCGGACCAGCCGCTTGGGGTCGAGGCCCTGTTTCAACTCGGCCACGATCCGACGGGCGCTGTCGGTGGAGAGATTCGTGACCACGACATCGTCGACGAGGGCGGCGGGCGCCTGATCGCACATGCCGATGCAGGCCGTGTGGGCGAGGGAGATCTTGCCGTCGGGCGTCGTCTGGCCGACACGGATGCCCAGTTCCTCCTCGAAGACGTTCTTGACCCGATCCATCCCGGCCATGCGGTCGATGATGTCGTTGCAGAGTCGAATCACCACCCGGCCGTTGGGCTTCTCGGTCAGAAACGCGTAAAAGGAGACCAGGCTTTCCACCTCAACCCGGTGTGTCCCGAGGCGGCGTGCGATCTGTTCCATCGCTTCACCGGAAATACCGCCGAACTGACGCTGAACGTCCAGGACCACGTCCATCATGCGCGTCGGATCGTTGTCGTACTTCAGGCAAATCTCTTGGATTGCGCTCTGGAGATTTTCAGTCATCGGTCCTCTCTCACTGGCGAACATGCGGTTTTTCGAACACTCCTTGCGAACCCTGGGGGGAGTGCAACACCATTCCGATCGGTCCGTCTATACAAAAAAATGCACATTGGTCAGCAGCACTTTGTGTGCCACCTATGACAATGCCGCGGACGCTGAAAAGGCGGACCGGCGAGAGGCGCATCCCCTTGGGCTGTGGGCTATTTGACCCAGATGCGGGGCCAAAAGGAGCACCACGCGGAATCCGGGGTCGATTCGCTTTCCGGACCATCCCGGACCCTCAACCGCTTCTTGACGCCGTTGCGGGG
>CAYRCA010000400.1:0-2417 GCA_964422565.1 uncultured Acidobacteriota bacterium
ACGGGCTGAATCTGGTAGCGCTTGAACACCCGAGGGAGAACCGATTCGTACTCGGCGGCGACGCGCGCCAACGGGACCGTCAAGTCGTATCGCAGTCCGGCGTCCGCCAGGCTGTCCTCCGAGGGATCGGCCTCCAGAAGGCGGGCCAGTTTCTCGCCGCGCTTCATGACGCGGAAAATGAGTTGGTCTCCCTCTTCGCCATACTTCCCCAGGAGCGTCTCGATTCGCTCCAGTGCGTGGGTCTCGAGGGGTTCAAATCCGTAGCGCTGGTAGACTTCGTCGACGAGGCCGACGACGTATTTCCGTCGCAGAACCTCAAGGGGAAGGAAGTCGCGGGTGCCGCTGAGGGGACTCGTGTTGACTTTTCCCATGATCGAAAGGCTCGAATCTAACACGTGGCCGCGATCCTTGTCCAAAGCGGGGGGCCCGACATGACAGGGACGGCGGCAATCCAGTAAGATGCCTGCGGGTCGTGGCGGGTGGTGGGTGTAAGAGCGTTCGTCTTCCGACCCGGAAGGGGGGGCGCCATCGGTGTTCCCGGATCCAACTCCGTCTTCCGTCCCCACGAAACCGCGACGCAAGGATTAACAATGAAGAAATTCTTGAAGATACTGAGCCATCCCGTTTTCATGAACCTGAACTTCCATATGCCCATGTTGGTCGACCTGTCCCACCCGCTGATCATGCTCACCGGAGAGAACGGAAGCGGCAAGTCGACTCTACTCCATTCCATCTACTACGCGCTGAGAGGCGAGCGGATCGATCACTACGCCTACCGCGTCAACCCAGGCGACTGGAAGCCCCCTTCCGTTTTTCTCTTCGACGCCGAGCAGCACAATCCGAGGAACCAACTCGACCTGTTCGGCGAGAGCCCGCAAATGAGGGAATTCCTCGAGATCGCCAGCCACGGCCAGGTGATGCTGACCATGTTCCGGGAGGCCTTTCCCAGCCTTCCCGAGGGCACGGTCCTGCTGCTGGACGAGCCGGAGATGGCTCTGTCCCAGTCGAATCAGCGGCGTATCCTCATGATGCTCAAAGAGTTGGTCGATCGGCGCGACTTCCGGGTCGTGGCGGCGACCCACTCACCGGTCCTACTGGACGCGCCGGAGACGTACGTCATCAACCTGGACCACCACATCAACCGGAATGTGATCCCCACCGACATGCCCGCGCCCGGCCAGAGCCAGATCAATTAGCCGACGGCGCGCGGGGCGCCGCGCCGGGGGGGAAGACAGGCGCCCCTGCCTCTCGCCGACGGGACGGGGGGCGGGGACGAGGGGAAGCCCTCTCCGAGATCTCGCCGAGACCCGTCGGCGACCGGCTGGAAGCCCGTCTTCCCGCCTTCTCCGTGCGACACGGTCCAGACGACACCGCGTCAGCCGAGGGACTCGGCGGCGGCAATGGCGAAGTAGGTGAAAATCATATCCGCCCCGGCGCGCTTCAGAGCGACCAGGATCTCGCGCCGGGCCGCCGCCTCGTCCAGCCAGCCCATCCGGGCGGCCGCCTTCACCATGGCGTACTCGCCACTCACGTTGTAGGCGGCGACCGGCACGTGAACTGCCGCCTTGACCGCCGCGATCACGTCCAGGTAGGGCAGACCCGGTTTCACCATCACCATGTCGGCACCCTCCGCCACATCCAGAAGCACCTCGCGGAGCGCCTCGCGGGAGTTGGCCGGGTCCATCTGGTAGGTCTTCTTGTCGCCCGATTTCGGCGCCGAACCCAGCGCGTCCCGAAAGGGGCCGTAGAAGGCGGATGCATACTTGACCGAATAGGCCAGGATGCCGACCTCGGTGAACCCAAGTTCGTCCAGGGTTCCGCGGATGTGGCCGACCCGCCCGTCCATCATGTCGGAAGGGGCGACCAGGTCGGCGCCCGCCTGGGCCTGCGACACAGCCATCGCGCCGAGGATCTCCAGGGTTGGGTCGTTCAGGATGCGCCCCTCCGCGAGAATCCCGTCATGTCCGTCGCTGGAGTAGGGGTCCATGGCCACGTCGGTGATGACCGCCATCTCGGGCAGGGCTTCCTTCAGTTGCCGAATGCTTCGCTGCAGCAGACCGTCCGGATTGGTGGCTTCCGTGGCGTATCGATCTTTGAGCCTCTCCTCGACCACTGGGAACAGGGCCAGGGCGGGGATCCCCAGGTCCCAGGCTCGGCGGGCCTCCTCGACGATGAGGTCGGGGCTGAGGCGGTAGCAGTCCGGCATCGACGGGATGGGAGTTCTCTCCCGTCGACCCTCCACCACGAACAGGGGCAGGATCAAGTCGCCGGGAATGACCTCCGTCTCCCGAACCAGATTGCGGAGGGCTTCGCTCCTTCGGTTGCGGCGGGGCCTTTGGACCAGACGCTGGATGGTCGTTTTCGGGGCGCTCATGGGCCTATCTTAGACCGTTTTGCTCCGGGATCGAAGGTATGGG
>CAYRCA010000400.1:2427-4648 GCA_964422565.1 uncultured Acidobacteriota bacterium
AAGCGGTTGCCGCTGTCCCCCAGGAGAACACGGCCGGTATCGCCCGCCTCGATGACCGGACCCCCGTCATACGCGGGACCGCGACCGACGAAGGGTTTCGGGCCTTGAGTTCTGGGTTCCGTGTTCCGTGCTCCTCCGTGTCCGTCCCATCCGAGCACCCCGGGGGAGAACCAATTCCCCGGTTCTCTCATCTATGTAAAGAGTGAACCCGATATTTCCTTATCTGACGATCCTCTTAACGGTCGCGGGAGCGGTGGCCCTGACCGACGATGCCCGCGCCGCGAACACGCCCAGTGTCGATCTGGACGCGGAAGAGATCATCGCCCGCTTCGCCCGCAGGGAGTCGGAGTTTCGGGAGGTGTGGCAACAGTACACCTACACCCAGAGAGTCCTCTTCCAAGTTCTCAGCCGTCGGGGTGAACCCCGCGAACAGCGGGAGATGGTGTTCGAGGTCTACTTCACGAACGACGGCCGGAGGCAGACGCGGGTCGTCTCGGATCGGGGCGGGCTCCGGTCGGTGGGGGTCACGCAGCAGGACATCGACGACGCGGTGTCCCTGCAGCCTTTCGTGCTTACCACCGACGAGTTGGAGCAGTACAGAATCCGTTACCGGGGACGGGAGCGGGTCGACGAACTCGACACCTACGTCTTTGACGTGAGGGCGCATCGAATCGAGCGGGGCGAGCGATACTTCCGGGGACGGATCTGGGTCGACGATCGGGATTTCCAGATCGTCATGACGCGGGGTAAGATCGAGCCGGACTACCGCGACAACAAGTTCCCGGAGTTCGAAACACTGCGGGAACAAATCGATGGGGATTACTGGTTCCCAACGTGGACGGAAGCCGACGACGTCCTCCATTTCGGCGACCCTCTGCGGGGTTACCACAACGTCCGCGTCCGAATGCTGATCACCTACGGCAACTTTCAGAAGTACGAGGTGGGCACGACCATCCAGTTTGGCGAGCCCGTCGAGGAGGCCCCCCAGCCCTGATCGGGTGCCGGGCCTGAAGGCTCTCTCCTACGCGTGACGGGTCGGAAGCCGCCCAGACTAATTCGGCGACACCGTGTCAGGGCAACTCGTCCCGGCCGGTGTCGGCGTCCTTGCGCCGAAGCAGTTCCCGACAGGCGGCCACGGCCAGTTCGTCGCAGCGCTCGTTCTCGGGGTGTCCCGAATGACCGCGCACGTGCTCGAACGAGGCGTCATGCTTTTGAAGCAGGGAGTCCAACTGCCGCCAAAGCTCGACGTTCTTGACCGGCTTCAGCCCCTCCGAGGTTTTCCGCATCCAATTGCGCGCCTTCCATCCCCTCATCCAGGTTTCCATGCCGTTCTTCACGTAGGCGCTGTCGGTGACGATATGGACCCGGGTGGGCCGTTTCAGGGA
The DNA here is from genome assembly GCA_964422565.1 of uncultured Acidobacteriota bacterium. Classification (GTDB taxonomy): domain Bacteria; phylum Acidobacteriota; class UBA6911; order RPQK01; family JAPXNP01; genus CAYRCA01. The sequence continues at coordinate 3,813 of CAYRCA010000400.1, forward strand.
CTTCAGGCCCTCCACCACCGCAGTCAGCTCCATGCGGTTATTGGTGGTCTGCCGCTTGGCGCCCGATCGCTCCAAGGTCTTGCCGGTGGGCTCGTGGATCAGGATGAAGGCCCAGCCGCCGGGTCCTGGGTTCCCGCTGCAGGCACCGTCCGAATAGAGAACGACTTCCGCCGAGTCTCGGTTCTTCGATGTGGGGCGACGATTCGACATGGTTCTTTACCGGCCGTGGATCGGACCCTCGCAACCCGGCGCCATCCGGGTCCCGGCCCGCCGACATATTACTCGAAGGGAAGGGGGCGAAGGCACTCCTCCCCGTCGTTCCGGGGATTATTCACCAGGGGGCTGACGGCCACAGACCGCATGGTCTCGGCGTCGAAGGGGACAAGGAGCCCTGCCGCCAGAGAGGGAGGACCCGCCAGCCAGGCATCGAAGCGGTCGCGCGGCAGGATCACCGGCATCCGGTCGTGAATCTTGGCGACCAAATCGTTGGCGGAGCAGGTGACGATGGTGAAGGATTCGATCGGCGTGTCCTCCCCGAGGAATCGGTCCCAGAGCCCGGCGAAGGCGAAAAGACCGCCTCCCCGGAGGGTGAAGAGGTAGGGCTGACTGCGTCCCTCCACCCGTCGCCACTCATAGAATCCGTCGGCCGGCACCAGGCAGCGGCGCTCGCGAAAGGCGTCCCGAAAAGCCGGCTTCTGGTGGACCGTCTCGGCCCGGGCGTTGATCATCGGCGCGCCGGAGACCGGTTCCCTCCTCCAGTAGGGAATCAGGCCCCAGCGCGGCATCGCCGCCTCGCGGGTCCCCGCCAAGTCGAGTCGCACGACCGGGGCCGGTTG
>CAYRCA010000401.1:0-4644 GCA_964422565.1 uncultured Acidobacteriota bacterium
TAGCGCGCCTGCTTTGGGAGCAGGATGTCGGGGGTTCAAATCCCTCTGCCCCGACTCGACTTAGCCCAGATCGCCCCTCCCGATTCCAGCTCAAAAGTAACGCCACGAGTAACACGGGCCGGAGGCTTGGAGGCGGGGAGAATCGAAGACCGTTTCAGGGCGTGGACGTTACTTCTACCCATCTTAGGGGAATCACTGTCCGTCCACGTCGAAGTAGACTTTCGCCAACGTGCAGAGGATCTCCATATATTCCTGTGTCGAGACGTGTTGGGCGGGCAAGACCTTGTTTCCGAAACGGATCATGTAGCGCTCGTAGCGCTCCAGTCGGGGTACTTCGCCTCGAAGATCTGGAGTTCAATGGCGATCAGACTCTGAAGCTCGGCGGTCTTTTCCGGCGTGAGCGGGCCGGACTCTGGCGTGACCGCCCTTGGCGCTTCCTTCTGTTGTTGGAGTTCGAGCTCCGCCCTTCTTAGCTCGGCCTCCACCGCCTTCCGTTGAAGCTCCAGCAGGCGTGCCTGCTCCCTGTAGTACCTGGTTCGGGTCCCGGCCTCAAACGCGGAAATCATATCTCTTTGCGAAAACACGAGCCCCGTCGAAAAGATGACGGCAACAATTGACAAGAGCGCGGCTCTTCGGAGTAAGACCATCTCACTTTCTCCTTTCATCGGCATGCTACGTCCGGATGCTGGCCCGGAAAGGCGTTCCGGATCACCTCTCGCGCGGATATTGAGCCGAAGGGGAGGCCAACCCCGAAAGACAGCCTCCCCCTGGGATGAACCGGGCCGCATCAGCGGGCGGGGCTCGCCTCGTCCGATCCGTTGAGGATCGCAGCGTGGATGTCCCCCGCCCGTTTCGCGTCGGGCGCGATCAACCGGGCGATCTCGATGCCGCGAAAAGTATCCTCGCCGCAACCGTCGCACAGCCTCCGAATCACGTCCAGCCGTTCGGCGAGGTCCCCCAGCTCGTCCAGGACGCCCTCGGCGACCGTGTAGACCCTTTCCTTCTCTCTCATGACACCCTCCGAAAACCAAAAAGGCCTCGACTCCACCGAGAGCCCCCAGGCTGTCACACACGGGAGGTCGGCGAAGGCCGAGGCCGATCGACATTCTTTCACGAAGCAAAGGGGCTCTCAAGGAACCCTCCCGTGTGTGACTCGATCAGCCTACACCCGGGCGAAAGCGCAAAGCAAAGAGCCCCGATCCGCTCGGAAAAAGGCACACTCGAATGTTCCCCGGGCCACAGTAAGCCGGCCCGGCACACCAACTTACCATCGCTCCTCACCTCGTGGTGAACGATTTGGACGGTTCCGGGGCGAAGGGGAGAGGCGATGGGGGCCGAGCGGCATCGGAAGACACTCCGGATCGATCCAACGCGATACTCTACGGCTGCGAATCAAACGCACATCACCGGCCAAGAGGAGGAACAACGCCATGTCCGGACAACGAGCCCGCGTCTGTCGAGAGAAACTCGAGAAGGCGGTGAAGCACATCGCTTTTGAGGTTCGGCTCCTGAACTTCACCGCCGGCCGCCTGCAGGGGGACCACGCATCGCCGGAGGAACCCCCGGAGGGAGACGAAAAGAACGCCTTCCTTGAGTCCTTCCTGCTTCACTACAGGAATCTGCTGGTGTTCTTGTGCCCAGAGGGGCACAACGTGCGTGACTCCGATGATGTGGTCGCTTCGAACTACCTTGGTGAGGCAAAGCCGAAAAACGTCGGCCGCAGGGATAAGTTGATCGACCGCAACGAGAAGGATCGCTTGGATAAAATGTTGGCGCACATTACCTTTCATCGAGAAGGCTTCATCGAAAAGCGCCGGACGAACTGGCGAACCGCCCAAATGTGCGACGCGATGGTCGGCGAGTTTCGGCGCTTCGTACATCGGAAGCTCTCACCAGAGTGGAAAGAACGGTTTCTTCGAGAGCCAAGGATGGACAATCTCCTGTGGCTTCCGTCGGATCCCGACCAGCCTGACGAAGGGTCCTGAGATTGCTTAGACCCGGGGTGAGCGGTTCCCGCGCTTTCCCCTGCTCCTCCCACAGCTCGCGGAAAGCCTGCCGAGTCTCAAGTGATACGTCCCTCCAGCGGAAGAGTCACTCGGAACCCCGGTAGTCCTCTTCCGCGTCCGCCGCGAGCGGCAGACCTTGCTGTTCCACGACGGGCCGCCGGTATCGGGGCGCTTGCTTAAACGTCACGTTCGCCCGACCCGTCGGCGCGTCGATCCCCTTGCCCTCAAGCAATTCCTCGATGGTGAGAATCTGCAAGGACGGGTGCTTTCCCCAACGGGACTCATAGAATCCGGCCGAAGCCGCCTCCCGCTTCATGGGCTGCGTGGGGCCATGCAAGGTAATCAGCACGCCGATTTGAGCCTTCTCCCGGTCCACGACCCCCCGCAGATCCCGCACGTCGCGGACGCCGATCCGCTCCCCCGACTTGACGGACAGGATGATCTGTTTCGCGCCTTCCTTGGGGTTGTCGTGAAAGTACAGCCGGCCGTCGATCCCTTGATCCGCTCCGCGCTTCTGCTCCGACTTCCGGGCCCCGACCAACCCGAGAGCCCAATACTGGAACTGGAACGGGTCTTCGGTCGCCAGTTGCCGGGCGGCCGAGAGGCCCGTCGGTTCTCCGATCACGTCATATTCGACTTCGCCGAATGAGTCGCGGAGCCGGTGTTTGATCAGGCCTATAGCCAGGTGCGTAATGTCGATCCCGATCCAACGGCGGCTCAGCTTCTGGGCGGCTGCAATCGTCGTTCCGCAGCCGCAGAAGGGATCTAGGACGACGGCACCTTCATCGCTACTGGCGGAAATGATGCGCTCTAGAAGTGCTTCCGGCTTCTGGGTTGGATATCCGAGACGTTCTTGAGCTTGGGAGTTGATCGGGCTAATGTCCGTCCAGACGTCTTGGAGCGGAACTCCCTTCGCCTCATCTAAGTACTTCTTGAGTCGAGGCCAAGCGCGCGGGTTGCGGGGCCAATAGATCAATCCCTGCTCATCTAGCTTATCGAGCATGGCAGGCGGGAATTGCCAGTGCCTTCCTTTCTTGGTCACATCAAAGCCTCGCCAAGATTCCCCGGTTTCACCACGACGTATCCCCGAACCCGTCAGATCAGCATCTTTCCATGGCCGTTCACCACCCCTTTTGAAACGTTGCTGAATATAGCTTGAATCGTACGACTGATAGCCACCGAACCACCTCATCGTGTCCGTACGAGCAAAGAACAAGAGCACATCGTGCACTGGGCCGTACCGCCTAGCGCTACTGTGAGCGCTCGTTCGCTTCCACACAATTTCGTTTCTGAAGTTCCGTGGCTCGAAAACCGCATCCATGAGCACCTTCAGGTAGTGGCTTGCGGTCGGATCGCAGTGGAGGTAGATCGAACCCGTGGGTTTCAATACCCTCCGCAGCTCCGCCAACCGGGGAGCCATCATCGAAAGGTAGGCGAGCATGTCGTTGGTCCCGAGGACCGTTCGGAAAGCCTGCATGGCTCTTGAGACATCGCCTCCGCCCTCGACGACTTCTTGATAGGCGCGGGCGGCCGCCTGATCCCATTGCCATGTATCCCCGAAAGCTTTGATCTGCGCCTCGGATTGGGTGCCGCTCTTGTCGGCGAACAGCACGTTGTAGGTGGCGTTCGAGTTGAAGGGCGGGTCGAGGTAGACCAAATCGACCGACTCGTCGGGAATGTAGCGCCGCAGAATGTCGAGGTTGTCCCCATAGTAAAGGGTGTTCCGCCCGCTCATGCCAGGGACAAACTTAACACGGGCCTCCGAACCAAGGAACCCATCAGATCGCTCCAGATCGGCCCGGAATAACGCGGAACGCTCGGCTCTTATTCCGGCATGGCCTCCAAATCGATCTCGCGACCGCCGTTTGGACTTTCGTCCGGCAGGCGCGCGACCAAGACCCTAGCAGTCGTACTCGTGCAGTAGTTCGAGGAGGCTGAGGAGCGGCAACGCAGCAGACGCCGTGTGAGAAATCAGGCTAGTGTCCTGAGTCAGAGGTACGTTTGCACTAGCGGCAGGAAATCCAAAAAGTGCTAAGCCGCCCCTCCCGGCTTCTCCGGAGTGAAATGACGAATTGGAAGATCGGGGAGAGCAGCTGCGGCGCACTGGATGCCCGCCGCAGCCGCTCAGCGTTCGGGATCGGGCTGGCCACCTTCGCCAGCCCTTTCGTCGGCGGCCTCATCTGTTGTCTTAGTCGCCGTCCGTGGGCTCTGTCTGGGACGCCCTCGTGAAGCAGCCCGTGCCGGAATAGGTCCGCTCCCTCCAGCGCTCTTCGGGGATCGGTTCGAGTCCCATTTCCTTGAGTTTTGCATTCACGTAATTGGCGCATTCCCACGCGAGATCGCCCTGCATGGCGGTGCCGCCGTACAGCTGGCTCGGATGAAACCGCCCTCTCGCCTCAAAATACTTGGCGACCCGCCACTCGTCGGCAAGCGAGTAAATGACGGCGTTCTCCCCGACGTCAGCCGCCACGTGCGGAGGAACGAACCTAACGCCTTGACGGTCACCGACGACCAGATCTCCAGGCATGACGGTGATATTTCCGATGCGTATCGGCTTATTGATGCCGGTGATCATCAGGTCCTTGAAGGTGCCCGGGTGGGCGCCTCTCATATAAACGGGATAACCCATGGGCTCGAT
>CAYRCA010000402.1:0-4640 GCA_964422565.1 uncultured Acidobacteriota bacterium
CCACCGCCGTGGCGTGAGCGCCCAGCGGCTTCAGCGGCTCAGCCAGGCCGCCGCAGGGGCCAGGGCCAGTAAGACCGCATTCCATCCGGTCAGTTGGGCGTAAAACAAACCGTTCAACAGCAACCCCGCAAGAACGACGAACGCCACCAGCCGCCAGCCCCCCGAGGGAACGAGGGAAAAGAAGGAAATCAGCGCGAGCACTCCCAGCCCGGCGGCCAGAGCCGCCGCCAGCATCGCCAGCAGGGCCGTCGCCGAAAGACCCAGGACCGCGGAGACGGCAAACGCGACCCAAAGGAACACGAGAGACTGTTGAGGGCCCTCCGGAGAAACGGAGGCCAGCCGGTCCTGGGATAGCCAAAGAAGCAGCAGGGCCGCGAAGAGCCCCAACCCCCAGATCGCGGCCTCGCCGGCCCCCCAATGATAGGTCCACATGGGCCCCAAGGTGGCGCCCAGCAATCCCGCCGCCGGGATCGCCGCAGCCAGCGTCCCCCACCGCGCACCGACCGCCAGCCAGAGGCCGGCCGCGACGGACAGGATCAGGACATAGAACAGCCACTGGGTCGTGTCGACCGGCGGCAGGAGAGGCGGGCCGAGGATCCGGAGATGCCCGGTCAGGTAGCCCAACCCCAGCCCGACGGCGGCCGCCGCCGAACGGGACGCGTCCGACTTCCCGCCGATCGACCGGACAATCCAGAAGGCGACGCCGCAGACCAGGGCGGGGAGAATCAGAGTATCGAAAGCGAGTCTCGCCAGGAGCATGGGTTTCGGACCTTAACGACAAGAAAATGGTTTTGGGTCCTGGGTTCTGGGTCCGGACCAGTCCCCAGACCCCAGACCCCAGTCTCCAGCCCCCGGAACCAGCAACCCAGCCCATGAACCTTCAACCCGTTCAACCCCTCGACCCCTCACTGCCGGCGGGCCGCCGGCGCTACCTCGACCCCTCACTGCCGGCGGGCCGCCGGCGCTACTTCCCAGCCCCGAAAACCGAAAAGCCAGGACCGGGAATTCCCCCCCGGGTCACTCGCTCATCCCGTGAACGGCAATGGTGAGCCGAACGTCGTCGCTTAGCGGACCCATCATGAAGTTCATTCCGAAGTCGCTTCGCTTCAGGGTGAAGGTCGTCTCAAAGCCGATCAACGACGTGCCCCGCCGAGGATCCTGTCCGGATCCCGTCATCTCCACCTCGATCGCGATGGACCGGGTCACCCCGAGAAGGCCGAGGTCGCCGGTGACCTCGTATCGGTTGTCGCCCAGGGCGCGAACCCCCGTGCTCTTGAAGCGGATGACGGGAAACTGGGCGGCGTTGAAGAAGTCGGGGCTGCGGAGGTGATTGTCGCGCCGCTCGTTGTCGGTATCCACGGCCTCGGCGCGTAGTTCAAGCTCCACCGAACTGCGGGCCGGATCTTCCGAATCGACCACCAGACTACCCTGAAGCCCGTTGAACCTCCCATAGACGTTGACCACATCCATTCGCTTCACGCTGAAGATGACGGACGAGTGCGACGTGTCGACGCGATACGTGGCGGCGCTACCCAAAACGGGGGTCGCCGGTAGAAGCAACAAGAGAGTCGTGAACGCAATCCGAGGGGTCATTGACCTTTCCTCCTTAGATATTCCATGAAAAAGGGATCCGGTTGGCTCTGATACGTCGCGGGGAAGCGAAGGTTTCAGAGGCTGCGGAAATCAAGCCGGTTCGAAGGAACGCACGTCGCTCTTCGCGAAATCGTTGCCTTTGAACAGCAGGGGTTCGCCGGTTTAAGACAGCAGGGTTGGAGGACAGATTCGGGTCGAAAAACAGCGCTTCGCCGAGGGCGACCTTCTCGGGGGTCTGGGGGTTGTCCACCGGAATCGGCGGGGGCGACAGATCGCCGGGAAACCGGGCTCGTATCCGCTCCCTGAGTTCGGATACGGGGGAGCTGGGTTCCGGGCCGGGAGCGGCACAGCTCCCGCAGAGCATCACAATGAATGCCAGGCCCAAACTTACCAACGCCCCTCGTCTCATTGCGACCTCCATGCCTTCGCCGACAGCGATCCGCCTCCTGGTACGACCGGCACTCTCTCCCGGATTCGTTCTTCGAGGGCGTCGTGGCCGGACCGGCGACGAGCGGGAGCTCCGATAAGCCGCGGGTCCGTCAGTCGGGAGGCCAAGAACGGGGAAACCCAGTTCAGCTCACCTGATCCATGGTTACCACCGGAATATCCTTCGCGCCGGTGCTCTTCAGCGGCTTCAGGCTCGAGCGGTCGAACCGGTACCCGACGGTGTCGACCAGGGGCCAGACGATCGGCGCCAGGCACAACACCGCCGCCTGAAAACCCTGGACCGTCGCGCCGAGGTTGCCGGTGTGCGCCGAATTGTCGGCCTCGTTCTCGATGACAAAGGGTCCGTTGTAGCCCTTCTCCATCAAGGTCTGGAGGAAAGCCCGCCAGTCCATGCTGTCGTTGCCGCCAAATCCGGGAAGCATGGGCTCGTAGTGGTGGCGGTCCCACTCGTGGGCGGGTATCGGCACGCCCGCCTTCCGGGCCAGGGCCTCGTCGACGGAGTGCATGGGATACAGGGCTCCCCAGTGAACCCGCGCGGGGCTCCGCAGATTTCGGGTTCCCTTCACATGAACCCGGTGGACCCGGGACATGTCGGTGGCCTCGATCACGTCGACCGGATCGATGTTCTGCCAGACGTCGTGGGACGGATCGTAGGTTTCCCCGTGGGCGCGGCTGGGGATCAGGGTATACATCAACTTGCGGGCGGCCAGCGTGCCCGGCAGGTTGTTGTAGGTGTCCGGCGACGTGGCCGGACGCCAACCCTCCATGGGGCAGTTTTCATAGATCAGCGTGACCCCCAGATCCTCGGCGTAATTGATGATCGGCGCGAAAACGCGGGTGTATTCCTCGAGATTGCGCTGGAAGCCGCCGTCCTGGGCTCCCAGTTCGACGTTGTATCCGACGAATGTCCCAACCTTGACGTCGTTCTCGTCGCCGCCCAGCAGATGGGCGATCCGGATCAGGCGAAGAATATGGTTCTGGTTCCGGACGCGCTCGTCCGGATCGCCTCCGATCAGGTTGTCGTAGGCGCCGACCGAGAATCGCAGTCCCTCACCGTTGCAGCGATCGATCAGCCGCTCCGCGTCGCCGGGACCGAAGCTCTCATAATCGAGATGCGTGGCGACGTGGTCCTTGCGGGTGCCGTCGCGGCGGAAGACGCAGATCTCCAGACCTTGCGCGCTGATCTCCCGGGTCCGGCTGATGATCTGATCCAGCGTCAGGCTCTTGAAGGCCGAGGTCATGACCCAGATCGGATTGTTCATCGTGTGCCGCTCCTTTCATGGCATGGTTCGATTCCGCCCGAATGTTTTTTCTAGAACACAGTCTAGGCGGGATCCGATCGAGCGACAAGTCGCGAGGGAGTCAAGACGCGGGGACGGAAGACCGGGAACCGCGGTGTCTCACTGGCAGGCTCGAACACACCTCGGCAACCAGATCGCCGGCCCTGTTTTCTCCTCGAGTATCCGGCACTCCGCCTCCTCCGACCGCACATAGCGCCTGAGGTCTTCGACCAAGAGACTCACGCTTGGGAGTCGCTGCACCCTCGCTTATGGCGACTCGCTCGAGAACGTCTCCTCACGCTCCCTCCAGGAAACCCAGCCCAGTATCCGGACATACCGGGCCGCGGCCACGACCCCGGGTCGGAACCGCCGCTGGCCGCGCTGGGAGGGGGTGTTGTCGACCAAGGTCGCGTTTCGGCAGATCCGGCACCCCCGGTCGCGCAGGTATTTCAGCCGCAATCCCGTCACGTACTGGTAGATCCCGCGGTTGCGGAAACGGGGGAAGGTCCAGGCCCCCCCGAACACGCCTCCCCGCGGTCGAACGCGACTCGATAGGGGAGAGTGTCGAAGGCTCTCTTCGCCTCCTCCGTCAAGGCGACCCACGCAGTGTGGACGACCATCCTATCCACGTAGGCGCAGAATCCGACCGCCCCGGCCGCAATTTGGCGATCGGCGTGGGGAAAGAGACGGCGAAAATCCTCGTACCCACAGCCGGCGAGCCGCTCCGCCTCCGCGGACGACTCCGCAACACGCACCTCGAGGCCCTCAACCTCCGGAAAGGGTGCCGCCCGCTCGTCCAAATCGAGGAGTGGGATCTCGTGTAGACGGTATGCCTCGACGGTGAGAATCCGCCGGCGGATTCTTCGAAAAAAACGGCCGAGGCCGCACCAAAGTCCCGGAATCCCCTCGGTCCTGAGCGAACCGAGAGGGATCGACGCGCATGTTTGGGAAACACCGCCATCGCGCTGGGTCGGCGGACTCCACCGAACGGTTTCCCCCCGGGCAACGAGGCCAGCCCGAGGTTGAGCACCGGCCGAGCGGTGTGCCGACCCATGATGTCCCTCCGATTCAGAAGGAGGATCGCCGGCACCACCACGGCGGGAAGGATGCAGGCCTGAAAAGCCTGGGAAAAGATCATCAGGGCGGGGGGGCGCTGTGCCAGGAACTGGCTTACCAGGCCGAACAAAATCCCCGCCCCCCCCAAGACGCGAAACAGAGGCGAACGGATGTTCCGGGGCCGGTTCGTGTAGTCGCAGATGATCCAGGGGGCGATCAGAATGATGGGGAACACGGTGGAAACCCCGGCGGCGGAGATGCCCG
>CAYRCA010000403.1:0-4636 GCA_964422565.1 uncultured Acidobacteriota bacterium
CGGCGGAGTTCCCGCCACCCGGATCGTCCCCCACGAAGCGGGGGGGCGCGGGCGGGTCTCGGCGACGACCTTGGAGGAGAGAGAGAGCCACTGGAAGCGCTGGATCGCACTCTATCGCAAGCATGCGCTTGCCTCCGGTGAATACTTGAATCTCTACGATTTCATCTTCGACGCCCCCGAGACTCACGTGATCCGCAAGGGTTCGACCCTCTACTACGGGATCTATCCGGGCGAGCCCGATGGAATCGTGGCGGACGGCGGGGAGCTTTATCGCCGCCGGCGTCACACCAAGAGGTATGAAGGTCCGCTTGAGTTGCGGGGGCTCCCACCCGTCGGGAATTTCCGGGTTGTCGACTACGAGCGGGACCGGGAGCTGGGGGTTGTCCGCGGCGAGCAACCGACCATTCGGGTGAGCATCGACCATCACTTGCTCCTTCGCGTGACACCCCTGGACGAGGAGTGAGTGTCCATGAGCGGCGCGCACCGATTGGATGAAGCAGGGTTCTGGGTTCTGGGGGTTGGGTTAGGCGGATGCGGGAATTCGGCGGAATTCGGGATACGGGATAGGGAGCGGACGGCGAGGAGCGGTTACCGCCCGCGCGACCCGCGAGTTTCTTGGGGGCGCTTATGAAGAACGCGACTCTCTTGCTGGCCGCTCTGGTTCTGTCCTCATTCTCTCCGTCCCTATTCGAGGTTCGCGATCCCGCGCGCCGCCCAAACATCCTCATCGCCATTAGCGACGACCAATCCTTCCCCCACGCGTCCGCCTACGGGAGCCGGTTTGTGGAGACTCCCGCCTTCGACCGCGTGGCGGAGCAGGGGATTCTGTTCATGAACGCCTGGGCGTCCTCTCCCGGGTGCAGTCCGTCGAGAGCGGCTCTGCTGACGGGCCGTTACCCCTGGCAGATCGAGGAGGCGGGGACCCACGCCAGTTCCTTTCCGCGGAAGTATGTCGTGTTTCCGGACCTTCTCGAGGATGCCGGATACTGGGTGGGGCACACGGGGAAAGGATGGGGGCCGGGCGACTGGGAAATCAGCGGCCGCGCGCGGAATCCGGCCGGACCCGCCTTCAACGAGGAGAGGCTCGATCCTCCGCATGCCCACATGTCCAATATCGACTACGCGGCGAACTTTGCGGCTTTCTTGAGGGAGCGTCCGGACGGGGCGCCCTTCTACTTCTGGTACGGATCGAGCGAACCGCACCGAGCCTACGAGCGGGGTATCGGTCTTGCGGCCGGAAAACGACTCGAGGATGTGACGGTGCCTTCCTACCTGCCGGACACCCCCGAGGTCCGCGCCGACCTCCTCGACTATGCGGTGGAGATCGAGTGGTTCGATCGGCATTTGGGCCGGATGATCGCATTACTCGAGGAGGCCGGCGAGTTGGATGACACCCTGGTCATCGTCACTTCCGATCAGGGAATGCCGTTTCCCCGGGCCAAAGCGACCCTGTACGAGGACGGCCTCCATGTCCCCCTTGCGGTACGCTGGCCGAGGCGGGTTCCGGGAGGGCGGGTGGTCGAGGATCTGGTCAACCTGATCGATCTGGCCCCCACTGTGCTAGAGGCCGCGGGCCTCAGGCCCGAGTCGGCGTACCCCATGAGCGCCAGGAGCATTCTTTCAATTCTTGAATCCACCGACGGCGGTATGGTCGATCCCTCCCGCGACGCCGCCTTCGCCGGACGCGAGCGGCACTCCTCGTCGCGCTGGAACAATCTCGGCTACCCCCAACGGGCTATCCGGACCCACCAATATCTATACATCAGGAATTTCGCGCCCGACCGCTGGCCGGCTGGAGCTCCGCGCCGAATCGAGGACGATGGAACGTTGACTCCGATGCACTCGGCTTACCACGACATCGACGCCGCCCCCACGCTGGAGGTAATGACCCGAAATGCCGACGACCCGCTCCTGAACCGCTACCTCCACCTTGCCGTGGGTAAACGCCCCGCGGAAGAGCTGTTCGACGTTATCAGGGACCCGGGATGCGTTCGCAATCTGGCGCTGGACCCGGCATATGAGCCTGTCGTGAGAGCCCTTCGGAACCGGCTTGAGTCGTTTCTCCGGGAAACGGGGGACCCTTGGGCTCTCGGCGACGGCCAAGCGTTTGAGCGCTTTCCGCGGCTACGCGGCCCCATGCGGCGGTTTCCGGCGCCGGAGTGGGCGCTTCCTTGAACGGGCGCGACGGGTCTCCTGCAGAGTCTGCCGAGCGCTGCCGGGGACGAGGTGGGGGGGGCGGGTTTTCGGTCTCGGGTTCTGGAGGGCGGCTGGCAAACGAAGGAGGACGTATGAAACGGCGCGAGTTTCTTGGGTCGGTCGTATCGGCTTCTCTGGGCGTTCATCTTGGCGGGAGCGCGATGGCCCAAACCGCTTCCGAGACCCGTCGGGGACCGGGCCCGTTGGTTCGCGGGGGGTTCGCCCTCGACGCCAATCGCGTGAGGTTCTTCAGCCCGGCGATTCGCGAGCGCTTCAACGTGATGGCGATCGCCGATACCCACCTCTTCACCGACGACGAGCGGGGCGAGCCGTATCGGGAGTTCAGCGGGCGCATGGCGCGGGCGTACAACCTGACGAAGCACTTCCAGACCGGCGAGCCGACCAACCCGGAGGGGAGCTTTGAGCGATCGCTGGCGATCGCTCGAGAATCGGAGGCGGAGTTGGTCGCTCTGCTGGGAGACATCTTCAGCTTTCCCGGCGAGGCCGCGGTGGAGTGGGCCCAGCGGCGACTGGAGGAGGCCGGGCTGCCGTATGTCTACGTTGCCGGGAATCACGACTGGCATTACGAGGGGATGCCGGGCACCCTTGAGGAACTGCGCGCCACCTGGATCGAGAAGCGTCTGCTTCCCCTCTACCGGGGGGACAACCCGCTGATGGCGGTGCGGGAGGTCAAAGGCGTGCGCTTCCTCGCCATCGATGATTCGTACTACGAAATCCTGCCCGAGCAGCTTGAGTTCTTCCGTACCCAGGTGGCGACGGGGGAGCCGCTGGTGCTGCTGATGCACATTCCGCTTTACGCGCCCGGCAGATCCGTTGGTTACGGCTGCGGACATCCCGAGTGGGGTGCGGAGACCGACCGCAACTGGCGGCTCGAGCGGCGGCCGCAGTGGCCGGAGGAGGGACATACCGAGACGACGATGGCGTTTCATCGCGAGGTGTTCGCCGCTCCCAACCTGGTGGGGGTGCTGGCGGGACACATCCATCGTCAATCGCTGGACGTCATGGACAGGGTGCCGCAGTTCGTCGCCGACGCCAACGCGACGGGGGCCTACCTCAGCGTCGAGTTCGTTCCCCAAGGCGGATGAGGAGGTTCTCTACCCCGAGCGCCCCGTCGCACGCCGCATGCCCCTACACCGCTTCGGGCACCACGTAGGGATACCGATAGACTCGGCTCAGGAGGCGATTCGCCTCCGGATCACCCACGAAATCCTCCCGTTCCGAGTCGAACTCCAGGCTTCGGCCCACCCGGTAAGCGATGTTGCTGAGGTGGCACATCGAGGTGGATAGATGTCCTTCGAGCACGTCCGCGGTCAGGATCCGCCGATCCCGCGCGCGGACCGCATCGATGAAGTTGAAGAAGTGCGGCTGATCCCTCTCGCCCCGGACGTTCCACTCCTCGGCAAAGCGACCATGCGCCTCCTCCCGGGTCATACTGGGGCCGGGTTCGTCCCGGCGTCCAAAGAAGGTCTCCCACCTGCCCCCGTCGACCTTCATCCAGCCTTCGGTCCCGTAGAAAAGCGCGGAACCGTCGCCGACTTCCTTGTTGCTGTACAGATTCCGCACATCCAACTGAACGATGCTCCCGTCGGCGTACTGCATGGCGGATACCTGGGTGTTCGGGGTTTCCTGATCGCAGTCCCACCCGAAGTAACCGCCGACGCTCTGGATCTTGCGCGGATGGTCGTATTTGCGAAGCGCCCAGCGGGCCAGGTCGCAGGAGTGGGGGCCGTTGTTGCCGGTCTCGCCGTTTCCCGTATCCCAGAACCAGTGCCAGTTGTAGTGAAATCGGTTGTCGACGAAGGGACGCCAGGGCGCCGGACCCAGCCACAGATCGTAATTGACGTCGTCGGGGATGGGGATGATCCGGCCCCGCCCGATGCTTTCCCGAAAGCGCAGGATCAACAACCTCACCAGGTACACCCGGCCGAGGTTGCCGTCGTGGATGAAGTTCATGGCCGACCGGAAGAAGGGGTCGCTGCGCCGTTGGGTGCCGGTCTGCACGATCCGGTCGTACTTGCGGGCCGCCTCCACCGCCTTCCGCCCCTCGAAGATGTTGTGGGAAATCGGCTTCTCCAGGTACACATCTTTGCCCGCCTGGCAAGCCCAGATGGAGGCCAAGGCATGCCAGTGGTTCTGGTTGGCGACGGCCAGCACGTCCACACCCTTGTCCTCCAGCACCCGCCGGACGTCCACCTCAACCCGCGGCCTGTGGCCCGACAGGTCCTCCATCTCCTTGACCCGCTCCTCGAACAGGCGCTCGTCGGGATCGCAGAGGGTCACCACGCGAACCCCCGGGATTGCGGGAAAATTCCGCATGTGCGCCCGACCGCGGCTGCGGATCCCCACGATAGCGACGTTGATGGTGTCGTTGGCGCCGAGGACGGTCGCGCCCCGACCCGTTGCCGAAGCAGCGGCGAGG
>CAYRCA010000404.1:0-4629 GCA_964422565.1 uncultured Acidobacteriota bacterium
TCTCGTCAGTTCGCCGGGCCGAAGAAGACGGCGTTCACCAGGAGCAGGTGCTGTCCCTCCACATAGGCGCGGAACGAGGGGTCCTCCGCGAAGGCGACGACGTTCCCCCTGCCGTACCTCTCATGCATGAGGAACGCTTTGTCCGCCAGTTGACCCCGGGCGTCATCCCACATCAGGCCGCTCACCAGCAGGCGGTCGGCCGGGGCGTAAACGCCAACGTTTCGACCCTTGTCGAGCTTCAAGGGGGTGAAGATACGTCGGCTGGCGACCAGCCCGAGAGTCTGCTCGCCGTAGCCGAAGGCCAGCCAGTGCTCCGGGTCGAGCCTCACCCGGACGATCGCGCCCGGCGTCAGGGCCGGGGGCTCGTCGTCGGGCCGAATCAGGACATCGAGGACGGAGTCCCCCGCGTTCTCCGCCGGTTCTGGAGGGGAGTCCTCGGATAGCTGCCTTTGCTCCGTCCCGGTGGAGAGCAGACCCACCTTTTCGGAAGTCAGCCATTCGCCGGCGGCGCCTAGCGCGATTAGCGTCCCCCCTTCCCGGATCCAGGACTTAAGGCGCTCGACGCCCGTTTCACCCAGAACTCCGGAGTACCCTCCCTGCGCCCCGGACGCGTCCGGCAGGACGATCACGTTGTAGCGCCTCAGATCCGCCCGGCCCAGGTCAACCGTGTAAATCGCGGTCAACGGATAACCGTAAACCTGCTCCAACAGGTAGCGGACGGCCCCGGCCGACGTCGAGCGGGTCGGCTCTCCGTATGCCATGGCGATGCTTGGTTTCGGAAGGAACCGGACGTGGTCGCTCCCCAGATTGACTCCGGCCTCCACCCAGCCCGAATCGGTGGAAATGATGGAAACCCCGCTTTCGGCCGCCAGTTCAGCCAGTTGGGCCGCGAGATCGTCGGGATTGTCTCGAGTCCGGACGATCAGACTTCCGGCGGGGAATCGGGCGCCTCGGATAGTGAAGGGGCGACCGCTCGAATAGACCCGGAGGTCGCGGCGGTAAAGGGCGCCGAGAAACTGTCCGGCCGAGTTGGAGCCCCAGGGAACCAGGTAGGCGAGCGAGGCTGGGGCGGAGAGGCCACCGACGATCTCCACCCTCCCGTCGACCGGGACGGTTTCCGTGGGACTTGGGATTTGGCCGGCGAAGGCTTCGACATCGAACAGCAGAGGCATGGACCAGGCGGTGACGTCATAGATCTGGTCCCTCATCCGTTTGCGCCGCAGCCGTTCCTGCTCGGCCAGGAAATCTTCGCCCATGGGCGTCTCCCGGGAGAGCAGCGTCCGTGCGAGACGACCCGCGGGTTGGGCGAGAGGGACCACAAAAGTGCCCGCGGGGAAGGACCGCTCCTCAACACTGTTTTCCGTCAGGCTACTAACCTGTGGGTGGACGAAAGCTTGCTCCGAACGGCGGACCTCGACGCCTTGGGCGAGGAGAAGATTGATCAGTTTGACGACGCGGCTGGGATCCCGGCCGGGCGGGAGCAAGAACTCCCGGATGCCTCCCGAGCCCTCTTGGACCGCACTCCTGCGAAACTCGTGAAAGTCCCGCAACAGGCCCTCCCGGTTCCGAGCCGCCGACTCCAGGGTCGACAGCGAGGCGATGAACTGGTTCCGGACGCTCTCGCGGAAGTGAATCGTCGTGCGGTCCTGTCTTTCCAGAACCAACCCCCGCACCGACGCCTGTTCGTACGTCATGCCGATCGCACCGTGAAACATCGGCCAGCTTTCGCCGTAGCCCGGGTAGAAGGAGTCGAAGATCTCCCGGGTGAAGTAATCGATCCGCAGTCGGTCGAACCAAGCGGCGTTGTTGCGGCCGAAACGCTCCAGCCACTCCAGTTGAGAGTCGGCCAGAAAGGGATTGACGGGATCCGCCGGGGGTGGAAAGTAGTAGGTGGAGTCGCCACCCATCTCGTGGAGGTCGACGACCACCTGGGGAAACCAGTCGAGGTAGACCGCCACCCTCCCCCGGGTCTCCGGCTGGGTCAAGGCGAACCAGTCCCGGTTCAGGTCGAAGAGGTAGTGGTTCGACCGCCCCCGCGGCCAGATCTCGTTTCGTTCCGCGGCGTGGGGGTCGGCGTCCGGCCAGCGGCCCCGGTTCTGGCGGAAGTGGTGAACGAAGCGGTCGCGGCCGTCCGGATTCTGAAGGGGATCGATCAGAACGATACAGTCGGCCAGGATCGCGTCTACCAGGTCGTCGTTCCGCGCGGCGGCCAGGTGGTAGGCGGTCAGGAGCGCCGCGTCGGGGCTGGAGATCTCATTGCCGTGGACGCCGTAGGCGAGCCACACCGTTGCGGGAAGCTCCTTCAGCGACTCGGTGGCCGCGGAGGGATAGGCGAGACGCCTCGTCCCGGCCCGAATCTCGTCCAGCCGTCCCAGGTTCCGCTCCGAGCCGACGATGAGAAGGTAGAGGGCGCGCCCCTCCCAGGTCCTTCCGTACTCCCGGAGTAGCACCTTGTCGGAGCGGTCGGACAGGGCCCGGATGTAGCTTTCGATCTCGGCGTGGCTGGAGATGTTCTCCCCCCAGGGATGCCCCACCACCGCCTCCAGGGTGGGGATCGAGTCGTCGTAGCGAACTCCGGGGTAGAACTCGAAGTCCTTCGCGGAGCACCAAAGGGACGACAGCAGGAGGCACAACAGGACGGGAAGCGGCTTCTTCATGGTTGTCGATCCTTCTTCGTCGGAGGGAAACGGGACTGCATAGAGGGCCTCAGGAAGACATCACGAGCACCGCGGCCCCCGATATGGTACCATCGCGCAGCCTCTCCAGCGCCTGGTTCGCCGCTCCCAGAGGGAACCGCTCCACGCTCGTGCGGACGGGTACGCGCGGAGCGAGTTTCATGAACTCCTCGCCGTCGCGGCGGGTGAGGTTGGCCACGGAGACCAACGTCCGCTCCCCCCACAGGAGTGCGTAGGGGAACGCGGGGATGTCGCTCATATGAATCCCGCCGCAGACGACAACCCCTCCCTTTCGAACCGCCCGCAGAGCCATGGGAACGAGCGGACCGACCGGCGCGAAGATGAGGACCGCGTCTAGGAGCGTGGGAGGAGGATCATCGGAGTCTCCCGCCCAGACGACCCCCAGTGAGCGGGCGAATTCCTGGGCCGGTCGGTCTCCCGGCCTCGTGAAGGCGTACAATTCCCGGCCTTCGTACACGGCGACCTGGGCGACGATGTGAGCCGCCGCGCCGAACCCGTAAATTCCGACCTTTTCCGCGTCACCGGCCTTGCGAAGCGTTCGATAACCGATCAGACCCGCACACATCAGGGGTGCGGCCTCGGCGGCATCGTATTCCGCGGGGATAGGTATCGTGAAGCGCTGGTCTACGAGGGCGAAATCCGCATAGCCCCCGTCCAAGGTATAACCGGTGAACCGGGCCTGATCGCATAGATTCTCCAGGCCCGCAACGCAGAACGGGCAATTGCCGCAGGTCCAGCCCATCCACGGGATTCCCACCCGGTCTCCCGGGCCGATGTCGGGTACGTCCGCGCCGACCCGCTCCGCCCGCCCGACCACCTCGTGTCCCGGCACGAGGGGAAGTTTGGGTTCGGGCAGTTCGCCGTCGACGACGTGAAGATCGGTTCGGCAGACGCCGCAGGCCTCGACCCGGACCAGAACCTGGCCCTTTCCCGGGGACGGAACCTCCCTCTCCTCGAGCCGAAGGGGGGTCCCTGACCGTGTCAGAACCATCGCTCTCATGGCGTCATATGACCATAGCACAACCAGCGGGCGGAGGGCAGAGGTGCGGGGTACCGCCCGCGGCTCGCCGGCCGCCGTCGCGGGAGGAGTCAATGGCCCTGAGCGGGGCGCACGCGAGAGGATGAAGAGGGTGGAGAAGCGGCGAGCAGGCGGCAGTGGGTAGTGAGTCCGGAACCCAGGGGTGAACTCCTGGGTTGTTGTCGGCCGCGCCTCCGGCGCTTCTCCTCGACCGACGCCTTCGCTGGCAACCGTCGACTAACCGAGAACCGTCCCCGGCCGCAGAACCCCAGCCCCCAAGACCCAGAACCCCCGTTTCATCGTTTCGGGTGCGCCCGCGTATGGCCACTAACTGCTCGGGTCCAAGTCGTGCCTGTCGCCCCCTGAACACCGCCGGCGGTACGTTCCCCGCTGACTCCCGCCCGCCGGCTGTTGTACAGTGCTCGACTATGATGATTCGACTTCTCTTCACCCTCGGATTCCTGGCGACGGCGGTCGTTCTCCCTCATGCCGAGTTGTTCAGCTATGCTCAGTACGAGAGGGAGTCGAAGGTGACCTTGCCCGAGTTTCGATGGCCGGAGGGGAAAAGGGTGGCTCTGAGCCTCACCTTCGACGACGCTCGCCCCAGCCAGCTCGACCACGCCGTCCCGATCCTGGATCGCCACGGCGTCAAAGCCACCTTCTACGTGAATCCCCAGCCGCTGGCCGCCCGGGCCGCCGACTGGAGGGTCGTGGCCGCCTCGGGGCATGAAATCGGCAACCACTCGGCGACCCATCCCTGTACGGGCAACTTCCTCTGGTCCCGCGACCGGGCGCTCGAGAGCCAGACTCTGGAAACGATCGCCGCCGACATCGACCGGGCGACGCGCGAGATCGAGGATCTGGTCGGCGTCAGGAGCCGGACCTTCGCCTACCCCTGCGGCCAGACCTTCGTGG
>CAYRCA010000405.1:0-4625 GCA_964422565.1 uncultured Acidobacteriota bacterium
CACGGGGCTCGCCGTGACCAAGCTCGACGTGCTCCAGGGGCTCGACGAGGTGAAGCTCTGCGTGCGGTACGATCTCGACGGAGCTCGGATCGACCGCGTCCCCAGTCGGGCGGAGGACCTGGCACGGTGCCGGCCGGTGTACGAGGCGCTTCCCGGTTGGGACGAGAGCACCACCGGCGTCAAGGCGCTCGACGACCTGCCCCCGAACGCCGGCCGGTTCCTGGAATACATCGCCGACGCCACGGGCTGCCCGGTCGTCCTCGTCTCCGTGGGCCCCGGCCGGGAGGAGACCGTCGAGATCCTCAACCCCTTCCGCTCGTAAGCTTTTCGGCGGCGAAAGCGAACCACCCGCTCTCGCGCGGCACAGCTGCCCCCGGCCTGTCCGCTCGAGGGCCGATTCGTTGGACCTCCCGGGATCAGGCGAACCCCGTCAATCCCTTTGGCCCCACCACGACGCTCACTCCTCAAAGTGGGGTCACTGCTGCAAGACCCGATCGGCTGTCGTCCAGATCAACCACGTAGGAGCGTCCTGGCGAACCCTTGGGAAGCTCTCGGCCGGCAGGTACTCTGGCGTCTACCCATCTCGGCCAGACGGCCGGCACCAAGGCGAGACGCGATGCAACCCCTTGAAAAGGTAGTCAAAGTGTCCGCGAAGGGCCAGATCACCCTGCCCCGAGGAGTTCGGGAGCTTCTCCACTCGGACACCGTCCGGACCGTGGCCGACCAGGATGCCATTCGAATCGAACCTTTCCGCGACCCCATTTCTATGGCCTTTGTTCGCCCCGGCCGGAACTAAGCCCCCGCCTTGACGGTGCGAAAATCGCCGCGGTATAAGTGCCCCCTGGAATCCGTGGGCCGTTAGCTCAGTCGGTAGAGCACCTGACTTTTAATCAGGTGGTCGCAGGTTCGATCCCTGCACGGCTCACCAGCATTTTCGATCCCCCGATTTTCTCGTGTAGGCGCTGTGTAGGCGGCGGGGCGATCTGGCAAGACGAAGGGGGTCTACTTGACCCCCGCCCCTTCGGCCCCCTCGCGTGGCAAGGTCGCCCCCCCGGCCTGCCTGCTTGGGGGCCGATCTCTTGCCCCGCAGCACACCACGTCCCCGACCGGGTTCGTCCGGCGTGGCGCGAGGTTCTTCTCCAGCAACTCCCGGACGAGGCCCAGAGCCGCGGTCTTCCCGGCCCCGGCGTCGCCCGGCTGACTCCGATGCCGGGGGAGGGAGGACCCCGAGTCACCTTCCAGAGGCGTCCGCACGGTAGGATGCGGGACTCTATGGGGGACGGTCGCTGAGGATATCGGGGGCGGCCCGAGGATATCCCGTTTTCCTCCGTCCGGATGACGTTCTGGGGTTTTGATTGACAACGGGTCCCCTGCACACGTGTCTGCCGCACCGGTCTTGGGGAGTTGTCGAGGTTGGCTACGATTCCAGGTGGCAGGCACCCCCCTCCCCGTGGGAAGAACTCGCTTCCATGCGCATAGCCCGTGCGTATAGTATCCGCACGATGGAAGTGCGCGGCGTAGGAGGAGGCCCATGGAGGCACCGTACAACTCATCGGCACCCAAGAAGCCGACCAACGTCAGCGTGAATGCAGATCTGTTGCGACAAGCGAGGGAGCTACGCATCAATCTCTCTCGAGCACTCGAAGAACGATTGGTCGAACTCGTGTCCGCAAAGCGCCGGGAAGGGCGGCTGGCAGAGAATCGAGACGCCAGCGAGGAGTTTAACCGCACGGTCGACCGGCGCGGCGTGTTCAGCGTTGGGCTGAGAAGATTCTGCTGGCGCAGTTCGGCGTGCATGCGAATCCAAATCCCTCTACCCAGGAGGAGATTCCGTACCTCCTAGACATTCAGAGCGACCTGTTGGAGCCCCTTGCCACGCGGTTTGTGGTCCCGCTAGTCCGTCGTTCCGCCGTGACTCCTGCTCGACACCTAAACCCCGTGTTCCGCGTGGACGGTGAAGAAGTCGTCATGTCCACGGCGGAACTTGCCGGTGTCCTGAAGGGGGCATTGGGTGAGAGGGTTGGGTCGTTGGCGACGAGATGCGAAGAGATCATCCGGGCCGTGGATTTTCTCTTGGCGGGAATCTGAACGGAGCCCCCGCGCCTGTCGGGTCCCGCTCCTACGGGTCCCCTCGCCCAGTGGATGGCAGTGCCAGGAGGGCCTCCGTCGCGAACGAGACGGGCGCCCTTCTGAACGAAGCACCTATCGGGCGGCGTTGCACGGCCCGAACCCTTTCAGACGGCTCCGTCGTTCCCGGACGACCCCGGGGTCACAACTCCCGCGGCCTGCTTCCACTCGCTGACGAGGGCTTCCCCAAACCCGAGCCCTGAGCGGATCTGGCTCGTGATCGCAAGAAGGAGGCGGTCCGAGCACTCTCGATGGTAGGAGGCCGAGCTCACGACCACCGCGGGGCGCGTCTTGTGAGTGGTCTGGTCGCTGAAGGGAGACGGAACGAGAACGACGTCGCCGAACTCAAAGCCCGTCATAGGCAGCATCTTCGTCGTTGTCCCAGACGGCCCGTAGGCATTCCTCGGAGAGCTTCCCTGCGCCCCGGACAAGGCAGCGGGCGTCGTCTCGGTACAGCATGAAGTCGACCAAGTCCTCCACCTCCGCCACCTTGTCGGGGGGCAGCATCCGGATCTTCTCGATGAGTGTCTCTTCTTGTTCGGCCGGGCTCATGGTTGTCCTCTTTTCCCAGTTCGCCGCCCATCCCCTCGATGCCGACAACACCTTTTGCATCTGCGACCGCTTGACCCGCCGGCCGCGCCCGGCACGTTGGTGCGGGAAGTGCAGAGACAGCCCCGGCGAAGACTGCAGGTCGAACAAGGACGCCGCGGCACTCAGCATGTCCATCTTCTCGACCGCCAGCCCAAGATTGCCCAAGTGAACAGTGAACCGCGCGTCCGGTGCGCCGGCAGGTCGTGGCAGAAATCCTCGGCCGCGCGGTCCCCGAAGGGACGATCATCGCGGCCCCTTTCGGTGAAGGACGAGCCCTGGGCGAAGAGCGGGAAGTCCTCGCTCTTGAGGGGTTGGAGCTCGTAGACGCTCCCGATGATGTCTCCGGCGATGGCTCCGATCACGACCTACCTCCTTCGGTTTCCCTGGACGAGCCGGCCCGTGGCGAGCCTGTTCGAAGAAGGACCTGGGAAAGGAGCCATGATCCCTTATCGTGAATGCATTGTCTTCTCGCTCGCCAAGGCGCACCAGCGGGCCCGGGCGGGAGCCGGTTTTCCGCGGGGCGGACCGGACCCGAAATTCAATCAGAGAGGAGCGTCCAATTCGACCGTTCCGGCGGCTCCGGAATGCCCCAACCTCCCAACGGCCACCTCGATAAACGCCCGGCGGGCTGCAACCGCGCTGGGCCATGGTGCAGCGTACTTAGAGCGTCGCGCCGGGCTTGGCGAGGCACGGCCAGCAAGCCTACCCTTCCACATAGCTCTGCGGAATGCACGATTCCACCTACGTCCCCCTCCCCGTCCCCCCCTCCTCGTATGATGGTTTTCTCCCTGGCGAATGCGGCGTGCTCCCGGAGCGGATTAGAGAACCCCACCGTATCGTCCAGAGTGCTTACAAACGTCGCCACAACGTTTTCCGTCATATATGGCAGCCATGTCAGATTTGACGGATGCCGGTGACGGCCTTCCGTTCCCCCTGGCCCGCCCTCTTTGCATTTACCTTTTCCAATCAACACCTTGCACTACAGCCTCCGCAGGCCTACGACGGCACGCTATTTGCGAAACACTTTGGTAGCAGGAACATGCACTAACACTCTCGCGCCTACTTCGAAAATGACGATGGTCTTTTCCCAGCCATTTGGCAGGGGAAAAATCAATTCGTCATCACCGACTGGAGGAAGTCATGAAATCTAGCATCAGTGGCAAAGCCGAAGGAACGCTGCACGGTATAAATGGCAATGTAAATGCTGCGACCGGGAAGCTCACCGATATTCCAAAGATTGAGGTCAAGGGCAAAGCCAAGCAAATAGCAGGCAGTTCTAAGAAACCAGCAGATAAATTGATGCTCGCTATGCGTCACTCTGAAGCAGGGAAGATCGGGTGGGTTTTACTTTGGCTCCTTGGAGTCCCGATTCCGATCTTATTGCTGCTTTTTCTCGTGCGTGGGTGCACCTAAGGAGGATTTGGTGCGGAAATAACCGCTGACGTCAATGGCCGGCAGTCCGGCGTTACTCATCAAGGAGACAGATCATGAGCAAAGAAAAGACAACGGGTAAATCTGAAAAGCTCACTCAGGAAAAGAGTTCGGCTCCCGGCGCAGGCTCACTATCGGCTGCCGGCGGCGAATTGCACCAGATCGCCGGAGGAGACCACCCGGCGCTCACCACGAACCAGGGCGTCGCGCTGTCCGATAATCAAAATTCGCTCAGGGCCAATCCGCGCGGCCCGACGCTTCTGGAGGATTTCATCCTTCGCGAAAAAATCACCCATTTCGATCACGAGCGAATTCCGGAGCGAATCGTTCACGCACGAGGGACGGGCGTGCATGGATTCTTCGAGCTGACCGCCTCGTTGAAACAGTACACCACCGCCCGGGTCCTCACCGAGCTGGGTGAGAAGACGCCCGTGTTCACGCGTATATCGACCGTAGCGGGCGGCGCGGGTTCGGTA
>CAYRCA010000406.1:0-4612 GCA_964422565.1 uncultured Acidobacteriota bacterium
GAGATTTCAGAGTTCGCGCAATCCGGATTGAAACGGAATCGTTGAAAGTTGGGAGACCGATAGGAATTTGCTTGCTGCGCATCCGCGAGACGTCGCCCCATATCAAGGCAGCGCCGGAGGGAATGGATGGCGAGAACCCGGAACTGCTGCTGCGGCTGGATCGGCCGGCGCCGGGGCTGGCCCATGTCTTCACCATGCCTGGTATCAATGCGGTTCTTCTTCTATGGCAATCAAGGCGCGGCGGACGCAGCGGATTCGCGGCGTCAGTGGAGCGATTGGCTGGCGGAACGATTCCCACAGGCAGCTAGGGGTACAGTCGCTGGGATACAACGTTGGCGAGAAGAAATATAGCGGCGTCTGGATTGATTCGTTCATGAACTATCGTTGGGAACTAGGCGGTGCCGTTGACGAAGCGAGTAAGGAACTCACGCTCACGACCAGAGGTCCCGGTCCAACCGGCGACACGATGGCGTTTCGCGAGCGTTACCAGTTCGATTCAGCGGACTCGATCACGATCATTGGCGAGATGCAGCGAGGAGAACAATGGGTCAGTTTCTCAACAACGCACCTGACACGAAAGAAATAGGTGAAACTCTGCAGCAGGATGGCATCCGCGTTGGGAAAAAACTCTGAAAGTAATCTCCGTGGTTCTCGGGCTGCCATCCACCACTTGGGGAATGTAGTAGCGAAACTCGCTCAGGGCCGACCACCAATACCGCCTCGGCATCGCCGCGGGATCCATGGGCTACTACCGCGAACCCCAGCTGAGCGGAAGGCTGAAGCCATAGTCCCGGAGTGGCATAATGAGCGCACGCGGTCGAATACTCGTTGAGCGCCATCCAGATCACGAACGTGTCCGCCCGGACGGCGTACCACTGCCCGTCCCGCCAGTCGGAGGCTGAGACATGAAACGTCGAGATTTTCTGCAAAGGGCGGCTCTGGGAGCCCCGCTTCTGCTGGGCCGCAGCCGAAGTGTCGCGGCGCAACCCGAATACAGCCTGGTGATCGCCGGGGGCACCATCGTCGACGGCTCGGGAGGCACCGGTTTCCGGGCCGACGTGGGGATCCGGGACGACCGGATAGTCGCCGTCGGCGACCTGCGCGGGGCTTCCTCTCAACGGCTCATCGACGCCGACGGGTTGACCGTGGCCCCGGGGTTCATCGACATCCACAATCATTCGGACGAGACGCTTCTCGTCGAGCCCCTGTGCGAGAGCATGGTCCGCCAAGGGGTGACCACTATGGTTCTCGGCGAAGGGAACTCCGCCGGTCCGGTCCGGCCCGGGGAAAAGGAATGGGAGACGTTGGGCGGTTACTTCGACCACATCCAGGCCCGAGGAGTAGCCGTCAACATCTGCTCCTACGTCGGACAGGGACAGGTCTGGACCTATGCCAAAGGCTTCGAGCAATCCCTCGCGACACCGGAGGAGATCGGCCGGATGAAGGGGCTTGTGAACTCCGCCATGGAGGAGGGGGCCCTGGGCCTCTCCACCTCGCTCTTGATGCCGCCCGCGAACCTCATCACCACCGGTCAACTGGTGTCCCTGGCGGAGGTTGCCCGGAATCACGGAGGGATCTACTCCACACACATTCGCGATGAGGGCGAGGGCGTCTTCGAGTCCGTTGCGGAGGCCATCGAGATCGGCCGTCGGGCGAAGATTCCTGTCGACGTCATCCATCTGAAGATCGCCCATAAAGACCTCTGGGGACGCATGCCGGAACTGGTGGAACTGATTCACGAGGCCCGAAAGCGGGGGCTGGACATCCAGGCCAACGTGTATCCCTATCGGGCGGGTCAGAACAACCTGTCGGCCATTATCCCGCCCTGGGCCCACGACGGGGGACGGGCGCGCATGGCGGCCCGCCTTTCGGACCCGGCCGCACGCGCCCGAATGCGTCGCGATATCCTCGAAGGCATCCCGGGATGGTACAACCACTATCTGGCCACCGGAGGCGGATGGGACGGAATGCTGATCGTCTCGCTTTCGCGGCCTGAAAACAAACCGTTTGTCGGGCGACGGTTCGGAGATTTCGCCCGGGAACGGAAGCATGAACCCGTCGAGGCCCTCTTCGATCTGCTGGTGGAGGAGAACGGAAGCGTGCCCGCCGTCTTCTTCCATCATTCGGAGGAGGACATGCGCCTGGCGCTCCGCCAGCCGTTTACCTCCGTCGGATCCGACGGCTCCGCGGTCAGCGTGGCCGGACCCGCGGGTCCGGCCCATCCCCATCCGCGCTTTTTCGGAACCTTTCCGCGGGTCTTGGGGCGCTATGTCCGGGAATACGGCGTCCTGACCCTTCCCGAAGCGGTTCGCAAAATGACCTCCATGAACGCGGAGAAGATCGGGTTGGAGGACCGGGGGCTGGTGCGGCAAGGCTTCCGGGCGGATCTGGCGGTCTTCGACTCCTCCGAGGTGATCGACCACGCCACGTTCGAAGAGCCGAAGCGGTACGCGTCCGGAGTTCACTGGGTGATCGTCAACGGCACCATGATCCTCGACAACGGCCAACGCGGCCCCGAGCTTCCGGGCCGGATTCTGCGGGGTCCGGGGCACGCCGGTCGGGAGCTCGGATCCAGCCGAAGGATGCGTCAAACGGGCTTCCGGAGCTCGGCCGCTTCAACTCCCGCAGGCACACCCGCTCGGGTTGCTCCATTGACAGCGCAGGTTCGACAGACGAGGATGGAGCAAAGGACAATCGAATGGAACGACGAGACTTCTTGAAGGGACTGGCGGCGGCCGTCCCGGCACTCGCGGTGGGATCCGGCTGCGGCGGTTGGCCCGGGTACGAATCGGATCCCTTGGGCACTCTGCTTCCTCGACGCCTTCTCGGGGCCACCGGCGAGCCGGTTACCATGCTCGGCGCGGGCGGCTATCACATCGGTTGGACAACCGAAAGCGATGCGGAAACCACCATTGAGGCGGCGCTGGAGGGAGGGGTCCGTTTCTTCGACACCGCGGAATCCTATGCAAACGGACTCAGCGAGGAGCGATTCGGCCGGTACCTCGTTCCTCGGGGGCGGGACCGGATCTTTCTGATGACGAAATCGACCGCCCGGACCGCCGAGGAGGCACGGCGGCACCTCGAGGGGTCCCTTCGCCGGCTCAACACCAATTACCTGGACCTTTGGCAGATCCACTCGCTGCGGGATTCGGAAGATGCCGATCTTCGGATCGACAACGGGGTGCTCGAAGTTTTCGAGAAAGCCAGGGCGGATGGCCTGACCCGATTCATCGGGTTCACCGGCCACCGAAATCCGGCCGCTCACCGGCGGATATTGGAGAGAACGGCCGAATCAGGCGTTTTCGACACCTGCCAGATGCCCGTGAATGTCCTCGACCCCGGCCGCTTGAGCTTCATCGAGGGCGTCCTTCCCGAACTCCGGCGGCGCGGCATCGCGTGCCTGGCCATGAAGACACTGGCCGACGGGCGCTTCTTCGCACGCAAGGAGGTGCTCGGAGAAGTCCGGTGGAGCACCGACGCCCCGCTCGTCCCGGACCGGGTTTCTCTCGAAGACGCCCTGTACTTCGCCTGGTCGATGCCGGTCAGCGTACTCATCACCGGCGCCGAAAATGCCGATCTGATGCGGGAGAAGATCCAACTGGCCCGGGAATTCACCGAACTCGGTCAGGATCGTCGCGAGGCGCTCGTCGAGGCGGTGGCCGGTTTGGATACGGATCTGAAGATCGAGTATTTCAAAGAAGAGATAGCGTAAGTCCCGGAACGTGATCCTCGAAGTCGATCCCGATCCGCGGCAGGTACTCGGGATAGGGGGGGCCCTCGCGGGCCGCCCCTCCCACACCACCAGGCATACGGGTCCGTACCATGGCGGTTCGTTAGGGTTGAATGTGCGGGTACCGCGCCAGACGGGGAAGACCAAGTCGGTCGAAGTAATCAGTGTTGAGCGCCATCTGTACCCCTGGGGTATGACTGAGAGCCCAGGGGCCTTTGGCGCTCCAAGCCGTCAAATGGGCCAAGTCTTCGCGCACGCCAAGGCGGATCAGCTCCCCCTTGCGGCGCCGGTACACCTTCCACTGTTTCCACTGGACACAGCGCAGGCGTCGACGCATCCAGCTATCCAGATCCCGCAACTCGTAGGGGGTCTCGCAGTACCCGAAGTATCCAATCCAGCCCCGGAGGTAGGTGGCCAGCCGGCTCACCCGATCCTCCATGCCGATGCCCCGGTTGCGTCGCGTCAGGCGACGCACCCGAGACCGGAACCGCTGGATGGACTCCGGAGCGATCTTGCGCCGATTCGGCGTTTTCCCCCCGTGAGAGTGAATCCCAGAAACCTCCTTCTCCGGGGTACATCCACCGCGCTCTTTTCGCCATTGACCCGGAGCTTCAGGCGCATCCTCAGGAATCGACTCACGCTCTCCATGACGCGTTCTCCGGCCCGTCGGGTCCGCACGTAGACGTTACAGTCATCGGCGTACCTGACAAAACGGTGACCGCGCCGCTCCAGTTCCCGGTCCAGCTCATCCAGCACAACGTTTGAGAGAAATGGGGAAAGAGGGCCGCCTTGAGGGGTGCCCTCCGTGGGCACGCTTACCAGTCCGTTCTCCAGAATCCCGGCGTTCAGGTACGCCCGGATCAGCTTCAGCACCCGCCTATC
>CAYRCA010000407.1:0-4611 GCA_964422565.1 uncultured Acidobacteriota bacterium
CCATCGTCGCCTACGTTCGCGAACTGCGGGAGGAGGACCGGGCGGCGACGGAGACCGACACGGGAGGGGCCCCTTGATACGCGGCGAGCATGCTCCCCTGGACCTGCGGACATCGGAGCGGAGGAGGCGCGGCTGAAGCCATGGCCCAGGCAGTCCAACCGTTGACGCAAGACCCTGCATCGAAGATCGATCCGGTGGAGACCCGGCCGGAGCTGGTGACCGGCCGTCCCGGATTCCATGGAATCACCGAGTCGGTGGCCCGCCCGGCGGAGTGGAAGCCTCCACTGGGCTGGTACGTGATCTTCGGCGTCTCGGTCTCCATGCTGGCGCTGTTCCTGGTAAGCGTGGCCTGGCTCTTCTGGGAGGGGATCGGCGTCTGGGGACTTCAGATTCCGGTGGCCTGGGCATGGGACATCACCAACTTTGTCTTCTGGGTGGGAATCGGCCACGCCGGGACGCTCATCTCCGCGATCCTCTTCCTGCTCCGCCAGCGCTGGCGGACGTCCATCAACCGCTCGGCCGAGGCCATGACGCTGTTCGCCGTCCTGTGCGCCCTCATGTTTCCCCTGATCCACACCGGCCGTCCCTGGCTCGCCTACTGGATGATGCCGATTCCGAACCAGATGGACATGTGGCCCCAGTTCCGAAGTCCCCTGATGTGGGATGTCTTCGCCGTGTCGATCTACTTCGCCGTGTCGCTCATCTTCTGGTACGTGGGACTGCTCCCCGACCTGGCCACCATGCGGGACCGGGCCCGCACCCAGGTTCGCCGACTGCTGTACGGCGTTTTTGCCCTGGGGTGGAGGGGGTCTCAGCGACATTGGCTGCACTACGAGCGCACCTACCTGTTGCTGGCGGGCCTGGCCACTCCCCTGGTGCTGTCGGTGCATTCCGTGGTGTCCTTCGACTTCGCCGTTTCACAGGTTCCGGGATGGCACACGACCATCTTTCCGCCCTATTTCGTGGCCGGCGCGATCTTCTCGGGAATCGCCATGGTGATCACCCTGATGGTGATCGCCCGGGTGGCCTTCCGACTGGAGCATATCGTCACGCTGCTGCACTTCGACCGGATGGCGAAGCTGATCCTGGCCACCGGGATGATGGTGGGTTACGCCTACGCCATCGAGTTCTTCGTCGCCTGGTACAGCGGCAATACCTTCGAACTCTACGCCCATGTCAACCGGGCGGTGGGACCCTATGCCTGGGCCTACTGGACCATGGTGATCTGCAACGTTCTGGTGCCGCAGGTCTTCTGGTTCAGCCGGGCGCGGGTGAGCATCCCCATTCTGTTCGCCGTCTCGATTCTGGTGAACGTGGGGATGTGGTTCGAGCGGTTCGTCATCATCGTGACCTCGCTGCACCGCGATTTCATGCCCGCCAACTGGTCGTACTTCACCCCGACCTTCTGGGACATCAGCACCCTGATCGGAAGCTTCGGCCTCTTCTTCACCCTGTTCTGCCTCTTTGTGCGCTACCTCCCCATGGTGGCCATGGCTGAAGTCAAAATGGTGCTTCCGGAAGCCCAGGCCCACGAGGTCGAGGCTCCCCCGGAAGTCGCTCAGAAGACGGAGATCGAGGAGGCGCCGGAGGAGGAGGAAAGGCGGGAAGGCATCTTCGGCCTCCTCGCCGAGTTTTCCTCTCCGGATCAGCTCAGGGCGGCCTGCCGGGAGGTGCGCGAAGCCGGCTACACGCGGTGGGACGCCCACAGCCCGTTTCCGGTACACGGACTGGAGGGGGTCATGGGGCTGAGAAGATCCCGGGTTCCCTGGTTCGTGCTGGTGATGGGGCTTGGGGGAGCGGCGGTGGGAATGCTGCTCCAATGGTGGGTCAGCGCGGTGGCCTACCCGCTGATCGTGAGCGGAAAGCCTTTCTTCAGCTGGCCGGCGTTTGTCCCGGTGACATTCGAATGCGGGGTGCTGGGCGGAGCGCTCGGCGCCCTGCTTGGCCTTCTCCTGTTGGCGCGTCTGCCCCAACTTCATCACTCCCTCTTTCGGTCGGAAAGATTCGACCGGGTCACGGACGACCGCTTTTTCATCTCCGTGGAGTCGGCCGACCCCCGGTTCGACCTTCGGCAGTCGAGGCGTCTGCTGGAACGTCTGGGGGCGGAGGTGGAGGTGGTCGAGGAGTAGGCCGCAACGGGGAGTGGGGGGGGTCGAGGTTTCGGAGTGCCGCCGGCTGCGGCGAGCCGCGCTTTTGGCGTATCCTTAGGCTCCGTAGTGCTCCGTCTTCCGTAGCCCGGCTGAACCCGATGAACGCCCGGGGCGCGCGGATGCCGGGTTCGCCCCGACGGCGCGTTCCGCCGGTAGACGAGGGCGCCGGGATGCGTCCCGCGTTGAGGAATGTGGCAACATCGTCGCTCGAATCCTACATTTCCGACACCATGCCGCAAAGAGCGAAAACCCCTTTGATCCGGGTCCTGCACCTGTTCACTCTCTTCACCTTCGCTCTTGCGCAGCCGCTCTACGACCTCTTGGGGAGATACCCGGAGTTTCTGATCGCTCACGGCGCCGGCGCGATCGATCTAGTTTCGATCCTCCTCGTGGTGAGTGTGCTGATTCCGGGACTCGCGATTCTGGTTTGGCTGCTGATCGGCCGACTCGCGCCGGGGTACCACCGGGCGGTCTACTTGTTCGCGCTGTTCGCCCTGGTCGCTCTGATCCTGCTGCCTCCGGTCAAGATGCTTCCCGACTGGCTACACGGATTCAGGGCCGCAGCCGCCCTTCTGGCGGGAGTCGCATTCGCGTGGTCCTATTCCCGTGTCCGGACCGTACGCAGCTTCGTTACCCTGCTCCCCCCGGCGATCATCCTGTCGCCGGCCCTCTTTCTGGTTCAAAGTCCCCTTCCCGTCGGCGGTCCGCAAGATCACTCAGCCCGATTTCCGGAGAAGATCGATGGCAATACGCCCGTCATCCTGGTGGTCTTCGACGAGTTCCCGGTCACTTCGCTGATGAATGAAGACCGGGAAATCGACGCCGGGCGCTACCCCAACTTCGACCGGCTTGCCCGGCGCGCGACCTGGTACCGCAACGCCACTTCGGTGGCCGACAACACAACGCGCTCCCTGCCCGCACTCCTTACGGGGAACTACCCCAGAGACGGCGCGGTGCCGCTGGCGAGCGACTACCCGGATAATCTGCTGGCTCTGCTGAAAGTGGGGTATCGACTCAACATTTTCGAAAGCGCTTCAAGACTGTCCCCCCAACCCACGCCGGACGGACCCTCCCGGCTGACCCGCCAGGCCCTGCTTTTCTCCGATCTCGGACTGATCTACCTGCACGTCCTTTCACCCCAGAAACTGGCCAGGACAGTGCTGCCGCCGATTCAGCATACCTGGAGGGATTTCGGAAACCCGGCGGACTGGATGCATCAGCGGTGGCTGCGGGCGCTGAGGAGGGATCGCCGTCAGGAATGGTTCGACTTTCTGGCGAAGATTCCGCCCGGGGATGAGTCCGACCCTCCCTCCCTGAATTTCGCCCACGTCCTGCTCCCCCACAGTCCCTTCCAATACCTGCCCTCGGGGAGCAGATACACTCTGGATCCGGGCGCCTCGGCTCTGGCCACGGGCATCTGGGAAGACGACCACGAGGTGGCCCGTTCCTATTACCGCCATCTCCTGCAGGTGGGTTTCGTCGATCACTTGATAGGCGCCCTGATCGACAGACTCGAGAGCATGCGCTTGTTCGAACCCGCCCTCGTGATCGTCACGGCGGACCACGGCATCAGTTTCCGGGCGGGCGACCGTCCGCGATCGCTCACCGCGACCAATGTGTGGGACGTCATCTCCGTGCCTCTCTTCATCAAGCCGCCCTTTCAGCGGCGAGGCCGGATCGACGACACCGAGGTTCAACTCATCGACGTCCTGCCTACCGTGGCGCCCATATTGGGCGTGCGGCTTCCTTGGGCGACCGACGGAAGGAACCTTCAATCCGTCTCGGCCGAACCTCGGGAAACAAGGGTGTACTCCGACTCCGATTCCGAGGGACTGTTGCGATTCCGCGACGAGTCGGATGGATATTTCCTTTTCCCCTCCGATTCGGAGGCGAAATACGCCTCGCTGCGGGTCAAGAGCGATCTGTTCGGCGGCGGCGCGGGACCGGACGGGTTCTTCTATCCCCTCCATGCGCAACCGTTCGTTGGACGAAGGATCTCCGAATTTCAGATCATGGACGCTCCAGACGCGACGGTCGGTCTGGATCAGGAGGGAACGCTGGGGAGCACGCTGTCGCGCCGGAACTTCCTCAAGACTCGCCTCTCGGGAAGCCTCCGGCTCCCGGATGGCGCCGTCCCCGGGAGTCGAGTGCTCGTCGCGATAGACGATGTGTTCCGGGCCGTCGCGGTGGTCGAGGCCGAAGGGAGGTTCTCCACGGTCCTGCCCGAGAGCGCCTTTTCGGAGGAACGATTCGAACTCCGGCTTTTCTTGGTGGACGACGGACCGCGGCTCCTGGAACTGGACACGGGGTAGCGCGCCGGGAAGGCGGGACGACAGGCATCCTGCCGGCACCCCGCCTGTCGCCGGCGGGTCTCGACGCAGGGACGACGGCCATCCTGGCTGTCGCCGGCGGGTCTCGGCGGAAGGAAGACAGCCATCCTGGCTGTCGCCGGCGGGTCTCG
>CAYRCA010000408.1:0-4610 GCA_964422565.1 uncultured Acidobacteriota bacterium
CCCCCGGGACAGGAGGAGGAAGAAGGGGAGCACGAAGTGGCCCACGGCCAGCAGGATGGAGACATACTCCCACCCATGGCCCCATCGGTGGGCGTACCAGGCGGTCTCCTCCGGGATGGCGGCGTACCAGATGAGCATGAACTGAGAGAAGGCGATGTAGGCCCAGAAGACCACGAACGCGAACAAGAGCTTGCCCAGATCGTGGAAATGCTCCGCGTTGACGATGCTGGCGAGCAGGCCGTACCGCTGGAAAACCAGGAGATGGAGGATGAGGAACGCGAGGGCCGACATGAAGGCGCCGGCGAAGACGTAGACTCCGAAAATGGTGGAGTGCCAATGGGGGTCGAGAGACATGATCCAGTCGAACGAGGCGAACGTCAGGGTGATGGCATACCAGACGATGGCTGGCGCACTGACGTTCTGCAGTCGACGGGTGATTCGGGGGTCGCCGTCCTCGTCCTGCCGCAGAGACTGGCGGCGCAGCCAGAAGGCCAGCCCGGCCCAACTGAGCAGGTAAACGAACGACCGCGCCACGAAAAAGGGCGCGTTCAGATACGACTGCTTGCCCAGCAGGATGGGATCGTGGGCGACGTGTTCGGCGTCGAGCCAGACGTAGAGATGGTGCAGACCCAACAGAAGGGGAAGAAACAGGATCACGAAAAGGGGAAGAGTCCCCATCAGGTTTTCCGCCTGACGGCGAACCGCCACACTCCAGCCCGCGCGAGTGACGAACTGGATCAGGACGAAGATCAGTCCCCCCAGAGCCAGGGTCAAAAAGAAGAGGAACGCCACCAGGTAGGAGGCGAGGAACCGCGCCGGCTCGGCGAGGGTCAGCAGGAAAGCGGCCGCCAGGGCAAGCACTCCGATCCCCAAGGCGATATTCCGGGCCTTGGCCAAGGGGTTGTCGGCGCCGAACACAATCTCCGCCTCGGGAAGAGAAATCCGCTTCAGTCTCGCCACGTCCTTATCCCTTTCTTCACGCTTTGACCAGTTCGACGTTCCGCGCGCCCGCCCGATGCAGGAGGCGTTGCGTCTCCGTCGCATCGAAGCGGGGGTCCTCCGCCTCGATGGAGATGAAGAACCGGTCGTCACTGAACTTCTCGAACGACTTCGATTCGAAAATCGGGTGGTAATGCTCCGGCAGCCGGGAACACAAAAGGAAGCCGATCACCGCGCCCAGCGCGCCGCCCATTACGCCGCATTCGAACATGACCGGCACGAAGGCAGGCCAGCTGAAAAGCGGCTTGCCACTGATGTTGAGGGGATAGGCCTCCACACTGACCCAGTACTCCAATCCCATTCCGAGGGCCGCGCCGACCAGCCCCAGAGTCAGGACGAACCAGGGCACGGGCGATCGCCTCAAGCCCATGCGGCGTTCCATTCCGTGGACAGGATAGGGGCTGTGGGAATCCCAACGACGGTAATCGGCATCTCGCACCAGTTGCGCCGCCCGCAGCAGGTGCTCGGGCTTCTCGAACTCGGCCAAGACTCCGTACACCCTGCCCGGGCCGGTCTGGTCCGCGACGACCGGCTCGTCGACGTCGGCGGCCGGTTGCGGCTCCCCCTCCTCCGGATGGACCTGGGCCTCCGGGAGGACGGCCTTCAGTTCGGACATCGCCACCATGGGAGCGTAGCGGACGAAGAGGCAGAACAGGGTAAAGAACAGCCCGAAGCTTCCGATCAGGGTGGTCACATCCCACAGAGTGGGGGAGAAGTATCCCCAGCTCGAAGGCAGGAAATCGGCGTGGAGGGAGGTGACGATAATGACGAATCGTTCAAACCACATCCCGATGTTGACCAGGATGGAGACGACGAACAGCACGGGGATGCTTCGCCGGGCCCGGGTCGACCAGAAGACCTGCGGAACGAGGACGTTGCAGCCGACCATGATCCAGAAGGCCCAGGCGTAGTGGCCGAAGGCCCGATTGAAAAAGGCGAATCGCTCGAAGGGGTTGCCGCTGTACCAGGCTATGAAGATCTCGACCACATAGGCGAAACCCACCATGGAGCCGGTGGCCAGAATCAGCTTGGCCATCCGGTCGAAGTGGAGCATGGTGATGAGATGCTCCATCCTGAAAGCCACCCGGCAGATGATCATCAGGGTCACCACCATGGCCATGCCGGAGAAGATCGCGCCGGCCACGAAATACGGGGGGAAGATGGTGGTGTGCCAGCCGGGCAGCTTGGAGACGGCGAAGTCGAAGGACACGACCGAGTGGACGGACAGGACCAGGGGCGTGGCCAGCCCGGCCAGCAGCAGGTAGGCCCGCTCGTAGTGCAGCCAGTGACGGCTGGAGCCGCGCCAGCCCAGCGACAGTGCGCCGTAAACGATCCGGCGGACTTTCTGTTGAGCCCGATCCCGCAGGGTGGCCAGATCGGGGACCATGCCCAGGTACCAGAACATGAGGGAGACGGCGAAATAGACGCTGACGGCAAAGACGTCCCACATCAGGGGACTGCGGAACTGGGGATAGATCCCCATCTCGTTGGGCAGCGGGAGCATCCAGTAGGCGAGCCAGGGACGGCCCGTGTGGATCAGAGGGAAGACCAGGGCGCACATGACGGCGAAGATGGTCATGGCCTCGGCGGCCCGATTGATGGAGGTTCGCCACTGCTGGCGAAGCAGGAAGAGAACCGCGCTGATCAGAGTTCCCGC
The DNA here is from genome assembly GCA_964422565.1 of uncultured Acidobacteriota bacterium. Lineage (GTDB taxonomy): Bacteria > Acidobacteriota > UBA6911 > RPQK01 > JAPXNP01 > CAYRCA01. Next base: position 2,657 of record CAYRCA010000408.1, read on the forward strand.
GTGGCCGATCCCGACCCAGAAAACGAAGTTGGTGATATCGAAGGCCCATCCCACGGGGTTGTTGTTCCCCCAGATGCCGATCCCCTTCACGAGGAGCCAGGTCAGGCTGACGCCGAAAATCCCCAGCATGGTCAGGGAAATCCCCAGCGCCACGTACCAGCCCAATGGCGGAGTCCACTCGACGGGACCGGAGACCGCCTCGGTCACCCCATGGAAGCCGGGCTTCCCCGTTACCAGGGACGGTCGCTCCTCGATGGGGTCGATGGGATCCTTGACCGAATCCAAACCGATCACTGCTTGTGCCATAAGCCGCCGCTACGTTCGCAGGGTCCTTTGGGTTGTCATTGTTCCGATCCTCAACTTCTCCGGCCTCCGGTTCAGAAGGGCGGGATATACAGAGAAAAGCCGGAATCATCCGGCTGATATTGCCAGGGGCGCGACGCGAGGTCGAACAGCGTGAAGGCGATCAGGATGGCCAGAAAGATGAAGCCAGCCCCCACGAAGATCCCCGTCAGACCGCTGCTGTAACGAACGTGCATGAAGTAGAGAATGACCAGCATCGCCTTCGTGCTGGCGATCAGCAGCGCGATCTGGAACGTCAATATCCCCAGGTCGAAAAAGGCGACTTCGACGGTCACCAGGGTCAGCAACAGCAGCGTCGCGAAGACCATGTAGTAGATTCGAGCGGGAATGACGTGGTCGCTCATCAGGCCCTTCCTATCAGATAAAGGAATGGAAACAGGTAGATCCACACGATGTCCACAAAGTGCCAGTAAAGACCCGTCATCTCCACCGGCGCGTAGTACTTCGGCCCGAAGCGGTTTCGCCAGGCCATCCAGACCAGGACGGCAAGAACCCCCAACCCCACCACCATATGGAGGGCGTGCAGTCCCGTCATGGTGAAATAGAAGGAATAGAACAGCTCGACAAGATGCGGTGTGGCGCTGTCGACCGAGAAGTGCCGGCCGGGCACCAGGTGGTGCTCGATCTTGTCGCCGTATTCGATCACTTTGACCCCGAGGAAGGTCAGGCCCAGAAGCATGGTCAGAAGCAGGAAGACGACGGTTCTCTTCCGCCTGCCGGTCTGGGCGGCGTGAACCGCCAGGGCCATGGTCAGACTGCTGCAGATCAGCACGCCCGTGTTGACCGCCCCCAGCAGGTAGTCCAGCCGGTTGCTGCCTTCCGCGAAAGCCGCCGGGTAGGCGAACTTGTAGTAGAAGAAGGCCGTGAACAGACCTCCGAACATCATCACTTCGGTGATCAGGAACGCCCACATCCCGAGGTTGACGGTCTCCCTCTGCTGCCGAGCGTCCTCGAACTGATGAGCGACGGCGTCGCTAAGACTGCCTGACAAGGTCGTCCTCCTCCAACTTCGAGTAGTCGTATGCCTCCTCGGTCACCACCGGCGTTTCATGGAAGTTGTGGGTGGGAGGCGGTGAAACGGTCTTCCACTCCAGTCCCTTGGCGCGCCACGGGTTGGGCCCGGCGGCCTCGCCCTTGAACAGGGAATAGAGCAGATAAAAGAGTGGAAACGCATATCCCGCCGCCAGGATCGAGGCCCCGGCCGTGGACAGGACATTGAATACCTGAAACTCCTCGGGATAGCTGTGATAGCGTCGCGGCATCCCCAGATAGCCCACGAGGAACTGGGGGAAGAAGGTCAAGTTGAAGCCCAGAAAGATGATCACCGCGCTGAGCTTGGCCCAGGCGTCGGAATAAAGCTTTCCGGTGATCTTGGGCCACCAGAAATGGATGCCGCCGAGGTATCCCATGATCGCGCCGCCCACCATGATGTAGTGAAAGTGCGCGACCACGAAGTAGGTGTCGTGGACGTGGACGTTCAACCCGAGAGTCCCCAGAAACAGACCCGTCAACCCGCCGATGGTGAACAGCCCGATGAAGCCGAAGGCATAGAGCATCGGGGTCTCGTAGGAGACCGATCCGCGGTAGATGC
>CAYRCA010000409.1:0-4602 GCA_964422565.1 uncultured Acidobacteriota bacterium
CCAGGCGCCTCAGGAAGGAAGGTTTGACGGAGAGCGTCCGTCTGATGAAGATGGATGCCACCCACCTGGATTTCGAGGACAACTCCTTCGATCGGGTTCTCGCCGCATACTTTATCTCGGTGGTTCCCGAACCGGTGAAGGTCATTGCGGAGATGAAGCGGGTTTGCCGGCCAAGGGGGCATCTCGTCTTCCTGAATCACTTCCGGCACGAGAACGCCGCCATCGCCTTTCTGGAGAAGGCCCTTTCGCCGGTCTTCTACCGGGTGGGGTTTCGAACGGATCTGGACGTCCACGAGTTGATGGAGAAGTGCGACCTGAAGATCGACATCCTGGAGCGTATCGATTTTCTCGGCCATTGGAAGGCCGTCCGCTGCATCAATCCGGAGTAGCCTTTCACGTCCCGCGTTCAGCGTTCCGGGTGTTGGGAAACCGGCGTCCGGAGTCCGGGCCGGATCGCGGGTCTCTTTATGGGACGGGAAGCTTCGGTTGCGGCGCGCCTACTCCCTCCGGATCACTGCGCGTCCCACTCGAAACCAAAACGCGGAACACCGATTCCCTCAGTCTCCCGCCGAGTAGGTCTCGGGGGTCGTCATCTGGCCGATCACCTCGGTCTCGCCGGTGATCCTGGGGGAGCATTTCTGGGAAAGCTGGTAGCGATAGGTGAGCGCCTCCTCGATGGTCTCAAATGCCGCCAGCTCGATTTGCTCGACAAGCCTCGCGTCAAAGGCGCCGCAGCCTTCCACTTCCTCGACGGTCAGCCAAATTCGGTAGTACTTCTTCGTCATTTGAGGCCTCTCTCGGTCCTGAGTCGACCCGCGGGCCGAGCCTGAAGGCAGTCGATGGTGTCTCAGTCGATCTCGGAGTAGCAATTCGTATGCCGGCCACTCCGATCGCCGGTGGACGTTCACCGCCGGAAACTGCGGATCCGCCGATGTCCTCTCGGGCGGTCCGCCGCACCCGAATGCGGCGAAACGCAACCCTTCCCTGAAACGCGAATCGGGAGTCCCGATGTCCCGGCGGTTGCTTTGGAGGCGACCCGTGAGCGTATGAACCCAATAAATTGGGGCAATTGCCCCGGCCGTCCATCGGCGGCGGCCCGGCGAGGGGCGCCTCGGTATTCCGGCCCGGCCGCAGCGACGGTGACGCGGGGGGTCGCCTCGACGAACGGACCGGAAGTCACCCGCGCCCGGATACCCGTAATCCGCGCGGAGCGCCCCCCGGCCCTCCGCCCGGGAGCGGAACAGAGTGGCTCCGGTGGCGGCGGAAACGGGGAATGGAATGGTTGTTGCGTAACCTTGACAGCCGAGAGTTTTTGGCAGAAGGTTTGGAAGTAGCACTTCTATATTCCATACGCTGGAAAATCACTTGTTTGGTGAATCCCGATCGGAGTGTGGGGCGCGTTCCCTCGCGGCTGGTGAGTTCCGATGAAACAATCCGCAACTGAGATCACACCGTTTCCGAAAAAGGACGCCGATGGCGTCGAGGGGACTACGGTTGCCCAGCATGTCGTCGAGATCGTCAGCGACTCGGGTGAGGGCGCCCAGACCTGCGGGCAGATGTTCGGAACCATCTGCGCGAAGATGGGGAACGGCGTCTGGACGGTGGAAATCATCCCGGCCGAGATCGAACCGCCCCACCGTTCCCAGGCTGGCGCCTCGGGAAACCGGATCCGACTCGGCTCAGAGCCCGTAAACAACGCCGGCGACACCGCCGACGTGGTGGTCTCCTTCAACGAGCAGGTCCTCTACAGCCGCATCGACGTGGACGCTCTGCGATCGGGAACCATCGTTTTCCTGGATCGAGTCTGGGCCGCCGACCCTCTCCCCGAGATCCGGTCCGCCTATGCCGAGGCCTTGGAGGATTTCTCCGACAAGGGCTACGTCGTCATCGAAATTCCGCTGCAGGAGGAGACCCTCCGGTTCACTGAGGAGCCCAGACGGGGCAAGAACATGTGGGCTCTCGGCATGCTCTGCGCCCTGTACCGGTGCGACATGGAGATCGCCCGGAGGGAAGCCGTCAAGAGGTTCGCCCGCCGGGGGGACGAAGTCAGGGACGTTAATCTGGCTCTGCTCGAGGCGGGACACGCCTGGGCGGAGGAGAATCTCACCTTCCGCTTCCAGGTCCCCGCGGAGCCCGCGACGGAGCCCATGGTGGTGATGAACGGCAATCAAGCCGTCGGCCTCGGGATCATGGCGGCGGGGATGGACGTCTGCGCCATGTATCCCATCACACCGGCCACCTCGGCCTCCCACTACCTTTCCGCCGTCTTCCCCAGCGCCGGCGGCCTCGTCCATCAGGCCGAGGACGAAATCGCGGCGGTCGGCTTCGCGATCGGCGCCTCCTACGCGGGGAAAACGACAGCGACGATCACCTCGGGTCCGGGTCTGGCTTTGAAGACGGAGTTTATCGGGCTGGCGGTGATGGCGGAGGTTCCCCTCGTGGTGGTCGTGGTGCAGCGAGGCGGACCCGCCACGGGCCTGCCGACGAAGATCGAGCAAGGGGACCTGCTGGCCTCGTTGTTCGGGTCTCCGGGGGACGGCCCCAAGATCGTCATCGCTCCGGCGACCATCGAGGAATGCTTCCACTTCATGATCACGGCGCGCAAGCTGGCGGAAGAGTTCAGGGGTCCCGTCGTGGTGCTGACGGACGCCAACCTGGCCACAGGCCAGCAACCCTTTCGGCGGCCGGAGATGCGGGAGGAGTGGCTGGCGCCCCCGGTCGACCAGTCGCCCTGGGACCCCGAGGTGGCGCCCTACGCCTGGGACCCCGACACCGGACTGTCCCCGCGGCCGATTCCAGGCCAACGGGGCGGCGAATATGTTCTCACGGGACTGGCCCACGACGAGGAGAGCCACGTGGCGTATGAATCGGCCGTCAATCAGCGGGGGATGGTCATGCGCAGCCGCAAGCTGGCGGTCCTCGAGCAGAGCCTGAAACCGCCCCAGGTCTACGGCGACGACGAGGGGGATCTGCTGATCGTCACTTGGGGATCCACGCTGGGCGCCGCCCAGGAGGCCGTGGATCGCGTGCGGGCCGACGGCGGCAGCGTGTCCCACGTTCACCTCCGGTTTCTCTCTCCATTGGAGCCGGGATTGAAGGCGATCTTCCAGCGGTTCCGGCAGGTTCTGACGGTTGAGATCAATTACTCGGACGATCTCGGCGCCCCGTTCATCACCGAGGAGAATCGCCGTTACTCGCAGTTGGCGCGGTTGCTCCGTGAGAGGACTTTGGTCGACGTGGACTGCTGGTCCCGGGTTCCCGGGAACCCCTTGCCCCCCGGGCGGATTGAAAGGGAGATCCGCAAGCGTTTGAACCTGAGGAAGTGAGGGATCCGAAGGAATGTACGGACTGAAGAGAGATTGGGTGCTGGAAAAGCAGACGCGGGTCTGCGTCCTGGAGGACTACATCGGCGCCGAGGCGCGGTGGTGTCCCGGATGCGGCGACCACGCCGTTCTGACGGCGGTCCAGCGAGTGGCCCGGGACCTGCAACTTCGTCCGGAGAAGACCGTGGTCGTGTCGGGAATCGGCTGCTCGAGCCGCTTCCCCCACTACATGAAAACCTATGGGTTCCACGGTCTCCACGGCAGGCCGCTACCGGTGGCCTGCGGCGTCCGGAGCCGAAGGCCGGATCTGGACATTTTCGTGGTCACGGGGGACGGCGACTGCTGCGCCATCGGAACGGCGCACTGGATTCACGCCATCCGCTACAATATGAACCTGACGGTTCTCCTGCTCGACAACAATATCTACGGACTGACCAAAGCCCAGACCTCCCCCACCACGCGTCGGTCGGAGCGGTCCAACACCCATCCTCAAGGGTCGTTCTTTGTGGCCATCGATCCCATTTCCGTAACGCTGGGGATCCCCAACGCCTCGTTCGTCGCCCAGTCGGTCGATTGGAATCCGCCCCATCTGTACGAAACCATCAAGGCCGGCCACCAGCACCGGGGGACCGCCTTCATCCGGATTCTGCAGCGTTGTCCCCACTACACGGACCACGTGTTCGCCGAGGCCCAGAAGGACACCTCCAGGATTCTCCTGATGAAGCATCCGAACGGCATCAATCTTCCGGAGCCGGTCCTGAAGACCTTCAAGAATCAAGTCGCCCACGATCCGGCCGATCTGTCGACGGCCCGGGTTCTGGCCCACCAACCCGGCGGCGTCCTCCCGATCGGCCTGTTCTACCGAAACCCGGACGCCGAGCTGTACGACGATACGACCTTCGCCGGTCTGGGCATGACCCCCTCCCAGAAGGTGGAGGCCGTGAATGGAGCACTGGACCATTTCATGATCTAGGTCGTCGCCTCGGATCGCCGACCGCGGGATGACGGCGATCGACGGCAGCCCGTTACCCCTTGGAGAGTTCGATGTCGGTCAACAGACGAGATTCGCGAGCCCGGCAGGTGCTGGATCTCGGCATCCGCATCGTGGAAGGCGTCGAACGCTCGATCTGTGGCCGGCACGTGGTGGCGTCTCCGGCCGCGGCCGAGGGTTTGGCGCTGGCCGGGGCCCGTTCCGCCGCCATCTCCTTTGGCGTCGATCTCTCGGGCGCCGCCTCGAATAGACGCTCGGTCTACGTGGTGCACTCGGACCGTTTCGCGA
>CAYRCA010000410.1:0-4599 GCA_964422565.1 uncultured Acidobacteriota bacterium
GAAGTTCTTCGGCGGCGAGCCGGCGAAGAGGGTTCTGGCCCGCACCAAGATCGATTACCGGAAGGTTCAGGAGGCCGTGGCGCACCTTGACCCGGTCGAACTGGATCGCCTGGCGCGCCAAGTCGAGGAAGTGGAGAAGGACTTCGCCGCCGGCGCCCTCACCAACCAGCAGTTGACCTATATCGTCATCGCCCTGGCCGCGGCGGTATTGGTGCTCGTACTTGCCTGACGCGGGGTCCCCCCGGGACGACGCGACGGAGGGCCCGTCTCATGGATGCGGTCGGGTTTGTGGCGGAGGCGCCGCGGGAATTGGTTCGGGAGTCCCCAAAGTGCGCCGGCCCGCTCAGCCCGCTAGCGCTTTGGGACACCGGGAGGACAGATGCCACTCGGTGACGCGACAGGCTCCCCCTGGAGTCGCGGGTTGGGAGTTCTGCTTTCGATTATAGGGGCGGCCGCCCTATCAACAGCCGCCCCCGCGGGGATCTGGCTGGAGGTCCCCTTCGTGAAGCAGAGGGAGAACGGCTGCGGCGCGGCCAGCGCCTCCATGCTGATTCAATATTGGGCCCGAGAATACCCGCATCTGAAGGCGGAGAGTGCGGCTCGAATCTTCCAGCTTCTGTACTCGCCACAGAAGAAAGGCATACCCTCCCGCGAGCTGGTTCGATACCTGGAGGACCTGGGGTTTCAGACCTTCACCCTCACAGGGGACTGGGAGGCTCTGCGTTGGCATCTTCTCCAGGGACGTCCTTTGATCGTGGCGCTCTCGGAAGGGCACGGGAACCTCCACTACGTCGTGGTGACCGGCCTGCATTTCGGGCGGGAGGTGGCTCTGTTGAACGATCCCGCCCGGCGGGAGCGGTATCCCGTCGCCCGGCGCAAGTTCGAACGGGCCTGGAGGAAGGCCGATAACTGGGCGCTTCTGGCCCTTCCCGGGCCGAGCCTCGGGAAAGGTGAAGCGGATCACCCACAGGGCCGTCAGCCCCTCCTCTCCTCCGAGGGTATACCGTCGGACCTGGAAACGCCTTCTCCTGGAGACGAGGACTACCGGCAAGGCATGAACCTGGCTCGCGAGGGCAAATGGCGGGAGGCCCGCTTGGCCTTTCTCCAGGGGCAGGCCCAGGATCCGTTTGAGGCCCGTTACGCCCTGCAGCTTGCGGGGGTGGCGTTGCGGGAGGGCGATCACGCCTCCGCCCGCAGGCATCTGGCAAGAGCCTTGGGGCTGGATCCCGGCAACGCCTACGCCCGTCACTTCCTGGGTACGATCTATTACCTGGAGGGCAATCTGGAGGCGGCGGTCAAGACCTGGAATCAGGTGGGACGCCCCCGGATCGAAGGTCTGCGAATGGAACTTCCCGCCGGCGTGGATCCGGTACTGGTCGAACGGGCGCTTCGGGTGTCCTCTTCGGGGCTCCTGAAGTGGGAGGACCTGCTTCACAGCCAGGCCCGCCTCGATCTCCTGGATGCCTTTTCCGACCATCGCTTCGATCTGGTGGCCCGGGAGAACGGCGCCTTCGACCTGCGGCTCCGGGCACGGCGGGGCGGCCTACAGGCGGAACGAGGGGTCGGCAGATTTGCCGGCGCCTTGGGCAGCCTCCCCTTTCAGACCCTGGATCTGCGTCTTTCCCCGGAAGAATCCCCGTTTACACTGGCTTCCTCGCTGCGATGGCACCCGGACCGGAGGCGCCTTAACTCCTCTCTGTCCGGGCCACTGGGAGGCGATCCCGGATGGCGTTACCGTCTTCATCTGGACGGGCGGCAGGAGAACTGGAATGTGTCCGCCGCTGACGGAAGGGCATCGTTCAAGGATCCGGAGTTTTCCATGTCCAAGCTGGAGACGGGCATGCAAGTCACTTCCGTCCCGGCGGCCCGCTGGAAGTGGAGCAGTGGCATACTTCTGTCCCACCGCGCCTTCGGGAGTACGGTGCCCGTCCCGGACGCATTGTTTGAGCCGGGCTGGGTCTTGAAACAGGTGAGCGCCGTCGAGCATCAGCTGGTGCGAACACCCGAGCGCGGTCTGACCGTACGCTCGTTCGGACAAGGAGAGCTGGGGAGAAGGCTGGCGCGGGACCAGGGCTCTTTTTCCAAAGTGTCCGGCGGACTTCGTCTCCGCTGGGCCGCCAGCGAGGATTACCTCTTGTCGGGGGCCTTCCGCGGCGGCGCCGCCCTGGGGAACCTGCCTTTCGACGAGCTGTTCGTGATGGGACTGGAACGCGACACCGACCTCTGGATGCGGGCGCACGTGGGCACGCGCCGCGGAAAGAAGGGAAGCGCTCCCCTGGGAACCCGCTACCTTCTCCTGAACTGGGAGTTGGACCGCACACTCCATGGGAGGGGACCTTTGAAAGTCCAGGGGGGGCCGTTCCTGGACAGCGGCAAGAGCTTCGATACCGCGGGCCGCTTCGGGACGGACAGGTGGCTGTGGGATGCAGGTCTTCAGGTCAAACTCAGAGCTTTCGGGAGCCCCGTCGTGCTGTTCTCTTGGGGGAGAGACCTCCGCACCGGCCGAGTATCCCTTTACGCCACCCTTTCGCGCGATTGAGGCCCGCCCAATATGGATCCCCGGGCCCGGCGAAGACGCCGCGCCACCAGCCGGCATCCCCCGGGAGAGATCCGGGGGGCAGATCCGACCGACCGTCGGGGCGGTGATACGGCCCGGTCCCCGCCGACCTTCATCTTCCGGAGCGGCGACATAAGGCGCGAATCGGAAATCGGACCTGGACAGCCTCGCTTGGCTAATAGCTAGCTTTAGCTATTAGTTAAGTTAGCTATAGCTACGCCGTCAATCTCGCGCGTGGAGTGTCGGCGCCCCATAATCCACCAGTAAGTCGTCGCCGGTCACCAGCACCAGTTCCTCGACCAAGGCCTGCGCCACAAGGATGCGGTCGAAAGGATCCCGATGCAGGGGCGGCAACCTCGCAACCCGAACCGCGTGCTCCCAGGTCACCGGCATCCGGCGCAGCGACTCCCCGGCGAGGACGTCGGCCCAGTCGTCCGGAAGCTCGAGCTTCCCCAACGCACGTTTGATTACGATCTCCCAGACGGTCGCGGCGCTGACGTAGACGATGTTGTCGACGTCGGCAATTGCTTCCTTGGCGGACGCCGACAAGAGTGGGCATTCATCCAGCCACCAGAGGAGAACGTGCGTATCCAACAGCAACCGCATCAGGGCCTCGATCCGAACGCATCGGCGAGGTCGGCGGGCAATTCGTCGAAGTCGGGGGCGATGACAATTCTGCCCTTCAAAGCGCCCGGTCGGCGCGGGCGCCGGTCGGGGCTAAAAGGCACGAGTACGGCGATCGGCTTACCGGCCCGGCTGATGATCACCTCCTCGCCTTGCAGAACTCGCTCGAGGAGGGCGGAGAGATTGGCCTTTGCCTCGGTCACCGTATTGACGATCATTGGTTTTCCACCTCGTCGACGCATCGGATCTGGTCGGACCAGACCAGATTACTTTACCGCCGAATCAGTGCCTCGTCAAGAGGGACTACTGCTGGAACTGCTGGAACTGCCGGACTGCCGGACGACCGCAGGTACCGTGTCCGGCACTCCGGCACTCAGTGCCGGTGAGCCGTGCCCGAGGCGACGAGGCCATGAACGCTTTCGATGAAGTGCACATAGCGCACATAGGCCTCGACGAACTCTCTTCCCGCCTCCACGCTGTCTTCGGCCCGACGGTGCTTGCGGACCGCTTCGGAGAAGCGTTCCCGGATTGCCTCGCCGACCGCTTGGGAGATGTGGTCGGCGAGTTCGTCCACCGACTCCACAGTCAACGCCCGATCGGCTGCCGCGATGGCCGGTTCGACGCTGCCGGCGGGTTTCAGGCCGGAGTAGGGCGCGCCCTCTCCCATCCGATGAACCCGTACCAGCGTTTCAAAGAAAAAACGATCGGCCAGTTCACGCGCTTCGCGGCCGATCTCTCGAACCGCCATGGTCTTCCCGAAGGCGTCGCGAATCTCCTGTTCGTGGTCCCCGGAAACCCATTTGAGAGTGGGTGTCACGTCACGCGAGTCAATCGCCCGTCTGGCCGCCTCGATTACCGGGCCGTCCAGGGCGTCGCAGTGCGCGAAAAGCCCTCCACTCCCGATCGAGGCGCTTAGGACGAACCCCGCGGCGATCACTCCGACGACTGCGGATCCGGTACTGACTCTCATACTCTTTCTTCCTTTCGAAATCTGGACCTTTTCAACGTTAACATTAACATTAACATTAGGCGCACCCGGGTCCGCAACTCGATGACTTTTGTCAAGAGGTCCTTTCGGGCGGGGCCGGGCGTCTCCGGAGAGGCAGGCCCCGATGATATCGGTGCGGGGGGTGTGCCGTAAGGTCCGGGCGCGCGATTCGATCGCGCGAAACGCCGGCGGGGCTTGAATCTTGACGCGGCCGCCGGGCGTCTTTGGTGGTGTATGCCGATCTTCGAGTATCGATGCCGCAAGTGTGGCGAGAAGTTCGAGCGGATCGTACCCAGCGATGCCGCCCCGGTGGAGTGTCCCAAGTGCGCCGCCCCGCGGAGCGAGCGGTTGTTGTCGAGTTTCGCCGTCGGCGGGCCCGGTCGGCGCTCCGGCGCCGCAAGCTGCGGGCCCGGCGGTTTCACCTGAGGGG
>CAYRCA010000411.1:0-4599 GCA_964422565.1 uncultured Acidobacteriota bacterium
TTCGCGCGGCGGGGACCTACTCGCGGAACACGCGGACCTCTTCCAACCCGCCGACGAGGACGCGGTTGCCGAGCGCGAGGAGACCCGGGCCCGGGCCCGCCGCCGGATTCGGGACTACCTGGAAACGGGGGGGGTGCCCCATCAGTCCGAGCTTGACGGCGCCGTACACAGGGCCTACGACTCCCCGATCTGGGAGGAGGAGGCGCGCGCCTGCGTGGAATGCGGGGCCTGCAACGCTATCTGCCCCACCTGCCACTGCTTCCTGATTTACGACCAGGGACGGGAACGGGAGTTCGCCCGGTTCAGAACATGGGACGCCTGTCTGCTGAAGGACTTCGCGCGGGTCGCCGGCGGGGGGAATCCCCGCCCGCGACTCTGGATGAGGCTCCGAAACCGCTTCGTCAAGAAATTCGATTTCTTCCCGAAAGTCGCCGGCTGGAACGCCTGCACCGGGTGCGGACGCTGTATCGAGGCTTGTCCGGCTCGAATCGATATCCGCCGGGTACTGCGGAAGGTCACCGATGATGCACGAACCCAGTCCCTATCGACCCATTGAGACCCTGGTCACCGGGATCGTGGAGGAAACCCCTACGATCCGGACCCTGAGGCTGCGTCCCTCCGAGCCTGTCGGATTCCAGCCGGGCCAGTTCGTGGAACTCCTGGTTCCCGGCGTCGGGGAGGCCCCGTTCACGCCCTCTTCCCACTGGACCGACCACGAGAAAATGGAGATCTCGGTCATGCGGGTGGGGCGGGTGACCACCCGGATTCACGCCCTCCGGGAGGGAGAAGCGGTGGGTCTGAGGGGGCCGTTCGGCCGCGGCTACGATCTGGACGAATTCCGGGGGCGGGAGGTGCTGGTGGTGGGTGGTGGCTGCGGGTTCGCGCCCCTGCGCAGCCTCATGTACGCCTTCTTCGATATCTCATCCGAACTGAAGAAGTTGATTTTTTGCGGAGGCTGCCGGTCTCCTCGGGAACTCCTTTACCGTGAGGAACTGGAGAGCTGGGCCCGGCGGGACGATCTCGATTTTCGCCTCACCGTCGACGTAGGAGACGAGACCTGGACCGGCCCCGTCGGGGTGGTGACCACCCTGCTGGACAATCTCGACTTGGACGATGGAAGCGCGCGGGCTATCGTCTGCGGCCCTCCGGTCATGATGATGTACGTCACACGCAAGCTTCTGGAGCTCGGCTTCGCCGACGACCGCATCCACCTGTCCATGGAAAAGAACATGTCCTGCGGTCTCGGAAAGTGCGGTCACTGCCGCCTCGGAACGTATTACTGCTGCCTGCACGGGCCCGTCTTCCGGTACTCCGATATCAAGGAGTTCGACGGCTTGTGGGACTGACGACTGGGGGAAGCGCTCATGGCTCGGGAGAAACTCAATACTGAAGGGACGACTGGTCGGCGGGACGTTCGAACCGCAGCCCGGGAATTGTATCTGGGTGAAGTGAATCTGGAACCCCGGCCGGAGGCGGCACCGCGACTGTTCGTGGATCTGGACATCTGCCTCGATGCGGGTTGCCGCGGCTGCGACGCTGACTGCAGCTATTACTACCACCCCGACAATCGGGGTGTCCTGTCTGTCAGCGAGCTGGCCACATATGTGTTGATCTGCCGCCGCTGCGAGCATCCCCACTGCGTCGACGCTTGTCCTCGGGACGCCCTCGAGCAGCGTCTTGACCAGGGGAAGCTCCTCATCCGCCACAACCTGCGCTGCGTCAACTGCCGCTCCTGTTCCCACGCGTGCCCCTACGGAACCATCCTTCCGGAGCTTCTGCCCCGCTACGCCCACGATTGCGACTATTGTCTCGACCGGCGCGGCGAGGAGGGCGAGCCCCTCTGCGCGCAGACCTGCGCCCACGGGGCTCTGGAATTGCGCGCCGGCGATTCCGATCTCGACGAGAACACGTTCCTGGTGGGCGATCACCTGATGGTGCGATCCAGCCACTGGAGATGGGAGAAGGCATGATCTATCCGGTCTACCTCCTGCTCTTCGGAGTCCTGCTCACCGGCCTGCTGGGCCTGGCCGCAAGCTGGGTGGACCGCAAAGTGACGGCCCGGGTCCACTATCGGGTCGGCCCGCCCCTGCTTCAGCCCGTTTACGATCTGCTGAAACTGACCGGCAAGGAGACGCTGGTTCCCTCCGGCGCCTCCCGCACCACATTTCTGGCGGCTCCTCTTTTCGGTCTGGCCGCGGTGATCCTGGCCTCGACGATACTCTGGGTCAACGCGATCGCTCCCGATCAGAGCTTCGTCGGCGACTGGGTGGTGGTCCTCTACATCCTGTTGATCCCGCCCGCGGCGTCGATCGTGGGGGGCTTCGCCTCACGCAATCCGCTGGCCAGCCAGGGCGCCGGACGGGAGATGCAGGTCATGCTGGCCTACGAGCTGCCGTTTCTGGTGGCGGCGGTGGTTCCCGTCATTCTGGCGGGCGGTTCCATCCGCTTGGGGGAAATCGTGACGGTTCAGGCCGAAACCGGCGCCTTCGCCTGGCATCTTTCGGGGTTTCTGGCCCTCCTGGTGGTCCTGCTCTGCATGCAGGCCAAGCTGACTCTGGTCCCCTTCGACATGGCCGAGGCCGAGACCGAACTGGCGGGCGGCACCCTGATCGAATACTCGGGACCCGCCCTGGCGCTCTACCGCCTCACCCGGCACATGTTGCTGTTCACCCTGCCCTTTCTGGTCATCATTCTCTTCCTGGGAGGGATCTCGCTCAGCGGGACGGGTCTCCTTTGGGCGGTTCTGAAGTATGTCGTACTCCTGGTGGTCGTCACCGTCGTGCGGAACACCAACCCCCGGATCCGTACCGATCAGGCGGTCAAGCTGTTCTGGGGACCGGCTTTCGCGATCGCCGTGGTCGCCGTCGTTTTGGCCCTGATGGGCCACTGACGCTATGGGAACTGGCTCATGAGCGTGCTTCTGAACGCATTGCTGAAATCGCCCTGGTTGTTCCATCTGTCCACGGGCAGCTGCAACAACTGCGACATCGAGGTCCTCGACTGCCTGACTCCCCGCTTCGATGTGGAGCGCTTCGGAATGCTCCTGACGGGCAGCATCAAGCATGCCGACGTCCTGCTGGTCACAGGCTCCTGCAACCGCCAGTCGGCGCAGCGTCTTCGACGCCTGTACGAGCAGGCGCCGAAGCCCTGCATCGTTGTGGCCATCGGGGAATGCACGCTTTCCCGCGGCATGTTCGTGGAAAGCTACAACTGCCCCCTGCCCCTGGATCACATCGTTCCGGTGGACGTCTACATTCCCGGTTGCCCTCCCAAGCCGGAGGCCGTGATCGCGGGGGTGGTCAAGCTGATCTCGAAGATTCGCGAGGCTCAAAAGGATCAAGGAAAGAAAGAACGGGAGGATGCTCCCGAGAAGGTGGCCGCGGGATGACGCGAGACGAAGTGCTGCGGAAACTGAAGGAGCGGTTTGCCGAGGGAATCCTGAGGCTGGAGGACAAGTCTCGCCGGCGCGTCTACGTGGACGTCGATCCGGACATTCTGACCGGGATCTGCGGGTTCCTCTTCCGAGATCTGGGAGCGCGCTTCAATACGGCTTCCGCCGTCGACGGCCGGTCGGCCATTGAAATCCTCTATCATTTCATCCTGGAGCCCATCAACCTGCTGGTCTCGGTGCGGGTGCGCCTGGACCGTTCCTCGCCCGCCGTCGACTCCCTGACTCCCTTCATGGCGGCCGCCGACTATATCGAGCGGGAGATCCACGAACTCTTCGGCGTGGATTTCCGCGGGCATCCGGACCTTCGGAGACTGCTTCTTCCCGAACAGTGGCCCGAGGGGGTCCATCCCCTCCGCCGGGACTACGTGGAGTGGGACCCCACCGCCGTGCGAGATCGAGGTGTGCGATGACGCAGACGACCATCCCCATCGGTCCCTACCACCCGCTCCAGGAGGAACCCGAGTTCTTCACCCTCACGGTGGACGGCGAGGAGGTCGTCGACATCGACGTGAGGCTCGGATACAACCATCGGGGCATCGAGAAGCTCTCGGAGAGCCGCACTTTCGACCAGGGACTGTTCCTGGTGGAAAGGATCTGCGGCATCTGCTCGACCAGCCATCCCTACGCCTACGCCCGGGCCATCGAGGATGTGATCCCGATGGAGGTGCCGGAGCGGGCCCGCTATATCCGCACCATCATCGCCGAGGGGGAGCGGCTCCATTCCCACCTTCTATGGCTGGGACTGGCGGGCCACTTTCTTGGATACGACACGGTCTACATGTGGGTCTGGAAGCTGCGGGAGGAAATCCTCGACGTCATGGAGATCCTCAGCGGAAACCGGAACAACTACGCCATGTTTCGCCCCGGCGGCGTCCGCCGGGACATCCGCGCCGAGGACATTCCCGTCGTGTTGGCGAAGGTCGACTCCATCGTGCCCACCCTGCAGATGCTGAAGCGGGCCGTGTTGGACGACCCCGTCCTGCACGCCCGCCTCAAGGGGATCGGCGTGCTGACGCGTGAGGCGGCCATCGACTACGGCGCCCTGGGGCCCACCTCCCGCGCCTCGGGAGTGGATCGGGATCTTCGTCGGGACTGCCCCTACGGCGCCTACGACCGTGTCGAGTGGAAGGTCGTCGTGACCGAGAACG
>CAYRCA010000412.1:0-4585 GCA_964422565.1 uncultured Acidobacteriota bacterium
CATAGATAGGAGGGGGGCCATCCTGCAGAAAAGCCTCCAGGTCGGGCGGCGGGGGAATACCGGGCTGCACCTGCACAACCTCGTACTGTCGCCTGAGTTCGGTGACCACCGACCAGACCGGCGCGGTCCTCATGGTCTGGAAATCGAGACCGCCGAAAAGGTTGATCGCGGTCTGCAGGACCCCGATCTTCTTCCTCCCGGCGTCGGCCACCACCCGAATGCTCCGGGCCAGCTCGTACTCGGGCGAGAGGCCGCGGTCCAGGAAGGGAATCACCTCCTCCTCGGCGCCGCGGGTGATCGCCAGTCCCATATACACTTCACTGTAGCCCGCCCGCGCGCTGCCGGGAGTGGGAACCGAACGGGCCACGATTCCGAACTTCTCGCGGGCCTCCCTGGCCTCGTTGCTGAAAGGCTCGGTGTCATGGATGATGACCTCCACCCGGGGGCCCGCCACCACGTCGATCTCCCTCAGGGTGCTCAGCAGGTTGGCCCGGGTCTGCACGTAGGGCTCCGGAACCGCCGGGCTCAGGTAGCCCTGTACGAATACGGGGCGCTCCTCGCTCAGCTCGCGGAGCAGGGTTCGGGTCTCGGGGCTGAGGGAGTGCAGGCGTTCGGCCGTGACGTCCACCCGGAGGCCCGCCCGGGCGACGATGATGTTGAGGCTGACCACGGCAATGACGACGGAAGCGATCCGTATGGACTGGTGAAACCAGACCGACCGCCCCTCCACCTTCCTCGGCCAGTGCCGCCGGTCGATGATGGTGGTGGTGACATAGAGCATGAGCCCCGCCACGGAAACGAAGTAGATCAGTCCCGACACGGTTACGACGCCCGAGGCAAAGTCGCGGAAATGAGGGACCAAACCCAGAGGGGCGAAGAAGGTTCCGAGAGCGGGACTGACCACGTTGAAGATCGAGTCGATGTAAACCAGGGCCGTGCAGAGGAGAGCCCCCAGGATGAAGGCAATGGCCGCATTCGCCGTCAGCAGCGAGGCGACCAGCCCCACGCTGATCAGGCTCGCCCCGACGAGCCAGTACCCGAGGTAGTTGGCGAGCATGACACCGAGATCGGGTCTTCCCAGCCAGAAAAGCACAGCCACATGGCTGAGCGACAGCGCCAGCGCAACCGAGAAAACGGCCACCGTGGAAATGAATTTGCCAAGAACCACATCGAGGCTGGTGGCGGGCATCGTTAGAAGCAGTTCGTCGGTCGCCTGTCTTCTCTCGTCGGCCCACACCGACATGGTCAAGGCCGGCACGAAGAACAGCAGCAGGAATGGGAACAGATTGTTCAGCTGATCCAGGTTGGCGAGGTTGTTCAGGAAGAACCGGTCCTGCCAGAAGGCGGCCGCCGCGCTCAGGAAGATGAACAGGGTGATGAAGACGTACCCCGTGGGGTTGCTGAAGTATCGACGCAGATCCCTCCAGACAAGCGCTTTGACGAACTGCGTCTTGACCCTCACCGCGACCTCCTTTCCACGGAACCCACTTCGCCGTCGTCCGGATTGCCGCCTCTCTCGCCGGTTACCGGGGAACTTCCGTCACCGGTGCCGTCGGTGGAGACCGGGCGGCCATAGTTGGTCAGCCGATAGAAGGGCTCCTCAATGGATCCCCCCTCTTTCAGCTCCGCGGGTGTGCCGTCGAAAATGAGGCGTCCGGAGTGCACCAGCAGGACGCGGTCGGCGGTGGTCTCTACTTCCCGCAGAATGTGTGTCGAGATGAGGACCGTCTTCGTCCGCCCCAGGGCCCGGATGTTCTGTCGAAACTCCCGGATCTGGTTCGGATCGAGCCCGGCCGTCGGCTCGTCCAGCACCAGCACGTCCGGATCGTGCAATAGAGCCTGGGCCAGACCGACCCGCTGCCTGAATCCCCGGGACAGCTTCCCGATCGGTTTTTCCAGGACGTCGCGCAGCCCGCATTGACGGGTCACCCACTCGATCCGACTTTCGAGAAGCTCCCGACCCATGCCCCGCGCTGAGCCGAAGAACCGAAGGAGCTCGGAGGCGGTCATGTCCAGATAGAGGGGCCCATTCTCGGGCAGATAGCCCAACCGGCGGGCCGCCTCGATCCGGTCCCGCTGAATATCGAGGCCCGCGATTCGCGCGGTCCCCTCGCTGGGCGCAAGAAATCCGGTCAGGATCCTCATGGTGGTCGACTTGCCGGCTCCGTTGGGCCCGAGAAAGGCCACGATCTGACCTTCGGGGATCGAGAAGGAAATGTTCTCGATGGCGACAAAAGAGCCGTAGTACTTGCTCAGCCTGTCCGCTTCGATCATGGAACGAGCGGGCTCGACCATTCGACGAACCTCCTGAATGCGGGACACCGTCGACGCGACCGATCATCCACCGCGACCTGCCGTTCGGCCCGGCCCTTCGATCTCGCCGGGATGCCGGCGACGACCGGACGCGGCTGTTGCCCTGAAAACGCGGCCCGGAACGCGGTCGACCGGTCCGGGTGTCGTTCGGTCCGCGGGCCCGGGTCCCGGCCCCGACCACAAAGCCAAACGGCGCCGGACTGGCCGACGCCGTCTCACGGGACACTGCCTCAAATTATAGAAGGTGCTCGGAAGCGAGGCAACCTGCTACTGACACCCCGCGCTCCTCGGTGCCACCCGAAGCGGATAGTCTTCGCTAGTCTGCGGGCCTTCAGGCTCAGGTCCATCGTTGACGTCCGCGATCACTTTCGTCCGAACCGGATTGAGAATTGACCGAATCCCGTTGGTGCCGCCACGCCCGGAAACGCGCGGCGACTTCCTTGCGGTTTGCCCGCCAAGTTCTCCCCGTTTGGGCTGCGGATGAACGTGGATTGAAAGCGGAAACCGGTGGGCGCGTCCCGCGTTGGGTCGCTACTTCTCCATTTCCCAAACGGTAACGTCGCGGCCTTTGATCCGGACCTCGACCTCCACCGCGTCGGTCTCCGCCCCCATGATCCGTTCGCCGCCCGAGGCGAACCTCCGCTTCCAGGACAGGGGCGGGTGCTTCCTCTCCAGCATCGCGACGATCGCCCGGGCGAACTCGTTCGCGTCGGCCTCCGAGTCCCACGCCGTGACCATCAGCAGGGCGTGGCGGTCGGAGGGCGCCGAGTAGAGCTCGATGGCGTCGCCACCCCATCCCCTGCTGGCCCGCCTCGACGTTTCCTCATCCAAGAACCTGCCGAGAACGAGAGACAGGGTGAATTCCCCAAGAACGTTGCTGTAGATGGGAGTCCAGGGAGCGGAGGGGCGCCGGTCGGAGAGGTCGACCTCGATCGGGCGATCCCGCTCTTCGAAGTACTTCTCCGGATGGAGGATCTGCTCCGTGGATTCGGGAAAGTCTTCGTAGAGCCGCGACAGGTCGGACCAGTCGTGCCGCAGTAGAAAGTACTGCAGAAAACCCGCCCCGTAGGTGTAGGGGAACAGGAGCGTCTCCTTGAGGAAGGCCGGGGCGCTGGCGAAGACCTCGTACTGGGCCTCCATTGCCGGCATCTGGGCCCGGTTCAGCTCGACCAGATCGCCGAGTTCCAGGACGCCGCGTCCCAGGGGTTCGAGGGTGTAGGCCAGCATCACCAGGAGTCCCTCCCCCTCAATCAATGCCGAACGGGCCAGGGTTCGGTCGTCGTTTCCCTCAACGGGTTGTAGGAAATTCTTCAAGTCGAAGTACTGATCCTGCAGGGCGTGGGTGAGTTCGTGGGCCATCACCGGCTTCTGCATCTCCAGCGGAATCCAGTCGGCGATATAGAAGGTTCCCGAGTAGGGATCGTAGTAACCGGCGATCTGCTCGGTCAGGAGGTCCAGCATGAATCCGTACAGATCCATGTCGTCCGGGATGACCCGCAGCATCTTGAGCAGGCTTTCCTCGACCTCGATCCGTTCCGGGGGATATTCGCTCTCGATCCTGTCGATGATGAACGACCGGATTTCCTCCTTGGAACGGACCCCCCTCCTGATGGGGGCCTTTGGCTCCAGCCCGCGGATTCGCGCGACGTCGGCGAGGACCTCGTCGGTGAACCGCAACAGGGTCTCGGCGTCGACTTGGGCGCCCACGTTGGCGACAGACGACTGGGCGAGGAGCGCGAACACCAGCAGTAATCGGTGGACCATCCGCCTATTCTACCCTGCGACTCCTGTTGGGCCGTGCCTGGCGGCGGCCGCTCCTTTCCGAGGATCTCCGGGTCGGTGCGTCGGACGGGCGGAGCCGGATGTTCTGCGGCGTCTTCACCGGATCACTGCGGAGGCGGCCCGCGGTCTCAACCCGCCGAGAAAGGAACGGTCGACAGATCGAAGCGGTTCGTGAGGCCGCACTCCGTCCGAGCCTTTTCCAGCAGGTAGCCGGGCGGCGTCGGGTCGGACCCCCCTCCGGCGGCGACAAAACCTCGGACGTGGTAACCGCGCCCGAAACAGTCGAGAAAGGCCCGGCGGACAGCCAGGCTCCATCGGTTCGCCAGCTCCGGGTCCCGCCGCTTGAGCTCCTGGATCCGGGAGGGTATGGGCAGGAAGAGGATCGAGGCGTCCAGTCCCAGCCGAAGGTCCGCCGGCTCGGGAAGCCGATCCTCCCTGCATCGCGTCGCGATGACTCGAGACCCCTCCTCCAAGCCCGGCGTTGGGTGCG
>CAYRCA010000413.1:0-4580 GCA_964422565.1 uncultured Acidobacteriota bacterium
GCCCAAGCCGCCGATCGGGAGGCCCTCGGCGTCGACGCCGTCTTCGCGGCCGACGAACTGGACGAGGTGCTGAGTCGCGCCCTGACGGACGCGGAAGTTCTGCACGTGGTCCGCTCGCGCGTCCCCGCTCTGGCGCCCGACCCGGACCCGGACGCCCAGTTCGTGGATCGCGTAGCCCGACAGTTCTTCGGCCTGACCGTGACGGACGCCACCGACCGGGTTCACGACATGCGCCGGGTCAAGGACCCGGAGGAGGTCCGCAAGATCCAGGTGGCGGTGGACGTCGTGGGCGAGGGGCACGCCCGGATCATGCGGATGGTTCGACCCGGGCTGCGCGAGTATCAGCTGGAGGCCGAGCTCGAGCACGCTTGGAGAAGCCGCGGCGGCACCCCCGCCTTCCCCACCATCGTCGCCTCGGGTCCGAATGCGGTTCTGCTCCATTACCGCGCCGGGGATCGGGAGCTGGGGGACGGCGAGCTGGTGCTGGTGGACGCGGGCGCCAACATCGACGGGTATCGCAGCGACGTTACCCGGACGATCCCTGTCAACGGGACGTTCACGCCCCGGCAGCGGGAGATCTACGAGGTCGTGCTGCGCGCGCAGGACGCCGCCATGGCGCTGTGCCGGCCCGGCGCCCTCATTGAGAACATCCATTCGGCGGCGTACGACGTCATTAGCGAAGCCGGCTTCGGGAGCTACTTCATCCACGGCACGTCCCACTATCTCGGTCTGGAGACCCATGACGCCGGCGACGTCTACGAGCCGCTCGAGCCCGGCGTCGTCCTGACGGTCGAGCCGGGCATCTACATTCCCGAGGAGGGGATCGGAGTCCGGATCGAGGATGTGGTGCTGGTCACCGGCGACGGTTGCCGCAACCTGAGCGGGAAGATTCCGCGAACCGTCGAGGATATCGAACGCGCCATGGGATCGCGCTGAAGTTTTTTGGGGAGGTCAAGCATTGGGCGGATTGACGCGGAGCCGGCCTGGAGGGCCCGTCACGGCGGAGACCCGCTCGCTGCAAATCGGTCCGGTTTGTGGCCGGGAACCTCTTGAGACCGCGGCTCACCCGGCACTGCGGATACCCGTCGACCGGGAGGGATCGACCGGCGGTGCTGAGCGGTTCGCTTCGTTATACGGAGTCGGATCTCCATGAAAGAACCGGAAAGCCCCCTCGCCCGGGAAACCGCCGAACTTCGGGAGGCTCTGCGACGGGGCGGGACCGCCAAGATCCGAACCTACGCCCGCCTGGCCGGGCCGGGATGGCTTCAGAGCGCCCTGATGCTGGGCGGAGGCTCGCTGGCGGGAAGCCTTTACCTCGGAGTCCTGACCGGGGTGAGCCTGATCTGGCTCCAGCCGCTGGCCATGGTCCTGACCATCGTCATGTTCGGAGCCTTGAGTTACGTGGTCCTATCCACCGGACAACGCCCCTTTCACGCCATCAATCGGCACATCAATCCGGTCTTGGGTTGGTCCTGGGCCCTGGCGTCCCTCGCCTCCTGCATGGTCTGGGCCATGCCCCAATACTCGCTGGCCACGGGGGTGCTCCAGCAGAACCTGGCGCCCTCCCTGTTGGGTTCGAACGGCCCTCTGGGCGACTTCGCGTCGCGGCTTCTGATCGCGCTGACGATCTTCGCGGTCGTCACCACCATCGCCTGGCAGTACGGCAAGAGGGGAACCGGGGTCAAGGTTTTCGAATGGCTTCTGAAGGCCATGGTGTGGATCATCGTCGCCTGTTTCCTGGGGGTGACGCTGCGACTGGCTTTCCTGCCCGGAGGCCTCGACTGGTCGGGCATCCTGCGCGGCATCGTCCCGGATCCCTCCCTCTTCTTCCGCCCGACCGCGGGCTTCGTCCCCCTGCTGGAGGCCGTCCCGACCGAATTCCGCCAGTACTGGTCCGACGTCGTTGTGACCCGGCAGCGGGACGTCATGGTGGCGGTGGCCGCGGCGGCCGGGGGGGTCAACGCCACCTTCCTGCTGGCCTACTCCCTGCTGCGGCGGGGCTGGGGCAAGGAGTTTCGGGGACTGGCCATATTCGACCTCAGCACCGGAATGCTGATCCCCTTCGCCATCGCCACCAGCTGCGTCGTCATCGCCGCGTCGCACCAGTTTCACGCCGTCCCCCAGCCCGGCTTCCTCTCGCCCGCCGAGAACGCCGAGGGGATCGTCGAACCCTCTCCGAGCCACGTCCGGGAGTTCGAGGAACTGCTCCGGGGCAGAATCCTTCCGGATTCCGCTCCGGGGAAGCCTTCCCTCTCCGAGTCCGAAATCGCCGCGCGACTGGAGGGGGCGCACCCTTCGGAACGCCGGATCGCGGCCACGCTCCTGACCCGGGACGCCTTCGACCTGGCCACCTCGCTGGAACCCCTGACCGGGGGGTTGTTCGCCCGAATCATCTTCAGCATCGGAGTCCTGGGAATGACGCTCTCCTCCATCACCCTCCACATGCTGATCTCGGGGATGGTGGTCTGCGAACTGCTGGGGCGCCCCCATTCCGGCTGGACCCTTCGCCTGGGCTCCCTGGCGGCCGCCACCGGGATTCTGGGCCCTTTTCTCTGGCACAGAGCGGCCTTCTGGCTGGCCATCCCCACCTCGGTCTTCGCCTTCATTCTGCTTCCCATCGCGTATCTGACGTTCTTTCTGATGATGAACAAGCGAACCTTGTTGGGGACCGAGATGCCCGTCGGGCCGCGGCGCGTGGTCTGGAACGTGTCCATGGGTCTCGTGGTCCTGCTCTTCAGCCTGGGCAGCGCCTTCATGATCTGGACCAAGACGGGGATGTGGGGCGCGGGCGCCGCGGCGGCGTTTCTGGCGGCCGTCGCGGCGGGTCACTTCCGGGTGCGTGGGAGACGGAAAGCGGAGGAATGATCCGGGAAGAGGCTCCGATGCAGCCCGATATCCCGGACCGCGGTTCCCGCGACTGGACGCCGAGGATCGGCTACAATCGTACCGGGGAAATTGTCCAACGGGAACACCCGGTGACGGGTTACACGGAAGTGCCCGCCCCGCCGTACGCGGTCAGGCCGAGAGGCGCGAGGTTCTCAACCACACGTCGGTCGAACGAAATCACCTCGATCCCGCCGTAGAGTCCGACGAACTGAAGCATCGAAGCAAGATGAATCGCGTCCAGACTGCGCACCGGTTCGACCGGAAAAGGTCGAGTCGCGCGCTCGCGCACCGTCGCGGTGATCTCCAAGTATTCCCAGGAGCGGAAGTTTTCAGCCGCAAGTTTGCGAATCTCCGCTGATTCGCTCTCCTTCACGCAACCATAGTGTAGAGCGCGGAGAAGCGCCCGCTCGGTTTCAACCGCAGTGAGAACGGAGCTGACCACCAAGTCGGCCGCGTTCAAGGCAAAGACCACATGGTCGCCCGACTTTTCCCCAAACAACCAAGCCAACACGGCCGACGTTTCAGCGTAAAGTATCACTTGAGTCGGCCCGGTCTTCATCCAAGAGCTGCCGAGATGTGCCGCGAGGCAGGCTCACCGGGGATGGCCTGCAAAGTACCCGCTGCGACGTCGACGGACGCAGCAGTTTGCCCTGGTTCGCAAGCTCGTCCGCGGCGGTCGAACCGGGGGCGACAGAGTAGCGCCGGGCCGGCTCGCGAATCTCCGCGACGACCTCGTCTCGGTCCAGCACCAATACCGTGACTCCGGACCGGACCTCCCTCAGGTATCGACTGAGGTTGTCCCGCAGCATCTTAACGCCCACCGCTTTCACTTCCACGCACCTATTATAGCCACGAGTGGCGACCGATTCCCACCTTTCCGAGCCGCGGATCCAACTCCAAGCCCGCGAAGTCCCCCTACGGCGGCCGGGTTTCCCGCGCGAGAGAACTTCCCGCCGCTGCTATAATCACCCCATGAGCCGGTTTCCCGCCGAACTGAAGTTCACCTATGAGGACTACCTGCTCCTGCCTGAAGACAAGCGGTATCAGCTCATCGATGGAGACCTCTACATGGTTCCGGCCCCCAATATCGCTCATCAGAGGATTTCCCGGCAGATGGCGACCCTGCTTTGGGGCTTCGTCGGGTACCACGACCTCGGCGAGGTTCTTCAGGCACCGGTCGACGTCTACCTGTCGGAATATGATGTCGTCCAGCCCGACCTGGTTTTTGTCGCGAAGGAGCGGCTGGGCATCATCGAGGAGATCCGCATTCGAGGCGGCCCCGATCTGGTCGTGGAAATCCTTTCCCCCTCCTCGCTGAAGTTCGACAGGGAGATCAAGATGAAACTCTACGCGCGCCACGGGGTCCGGGAATACTGGATCGCGGATCCGGCGGGTAAGAGTGTCGAAGCCCACGAGAAGCGGCGGGGAGCACTGGTCTTGCGGAGTACCTTCGTCGTTCCGGCCGTCCTGGTTTCTCCTCTGATCCCCGGCTTCGAGCTGCCGCTCGATGACGTGTTCCCGAAGTAGTCCATTCCGCGCCCGGGGGAGGACGGGCTTCTGCTCCCGAAACCAGCGATTGTCCAGGGCCTGCCCGAACGGATGAAGCGTGCGAGGTTCTTGGTCTCGGCTTTGGGGCTGGAAACTGGAGGGGAGGTTCCAAGGGCAAGTTTTCTCCTCCAGGCACGCCGGCGGCG
>CAYRCA010000414.1:0-4579 GCA_964422565.1 uncultured Acidobacteriota bacterium
CGGGGGGGCATCAACCCGAGATCACGCAGCAAAGCAGGTCTCCCACAAGGCCTTGATTATCAGTAAAAACAAAGCAAACTCCAGGAGTTACAACATCGCCAGGAGGCAATCTCTGTCCGTTTGAAGCTGGGTAGATTCGTTCCTGTTTACCTCAGTTGGGGGAAATCATGGGGGAAGTGGCGTCGTCGAGGAAGAGGGGGTCGAGGCGGGTTGCCTCGGCCCCCTGCCTCATTCTCTCTCACCTGCTTTTTAGGTTTGACCGTTGGCTCGCTTGGGCGGTGGATGCGATCGCGGTCCGATCGTGACCCGTCTCAAGCCCTGGGACAGACTAGCCCGGCAAGAGTCCGAGGTCCAGGGAGATCGGTCTCCCTGGGCGCCGATCGACACCACTCTCTGGCTGGACGAAATCGGGCGCGGAGATCGTCCAGGGGCGTTTCCTTGCAGCGATGCGGCCATGAACAGGACATCGAACGGTAGGTGCGGGAATCGGGTGGTGTGGAGCTTTTCGAATCCGCGCTTTTCATACCATTCGATGAGGTCGGTGTGGCCAGCGATCACCCCGATCTCCACCCGGTCAGCCCCCCACGCCTTGGCCTCGGTGAAGGCGCGCTGGGTCAGGGCGGTCCCGAGACCCGTGGAGCGGTGGGCAGGTACCACGGCCAACCGCTCCAGGTAGCAGACCGCCGGTCGAGGGTGCGCCAGGGCGACGCACCCGACCGGAGTCCCCTTCACTTCGGCGACGAAGTAGCACACGCCCCTGGCCAGTGCATCTTCGACCCAGATCGGCTCGCAGTTGGAGGGATGCCTGGGGCAGTTCTCGGCCGTAAGGCCGAACCGCGCGGCCACGTCGCAGAAGGCGGTGCGGATGATCGAGGTCAACGCCGGTACATCCCCGCGGATGGCCGGGCGGATGACGCTCTTCATGGGGTCCTCCTCGCCGGCAATCGAAGCAGCGCCACCAGGTGCGACAGCGACAGCCCCGGCGGCTGCGGCGCTGCAAGCACTCTACCAGCAGGCAGGGCGCTCGGTGCTGGCCAATGCGGCTCCTCCAGGGCGTCGGGGTTGATGCCGGGGGAACTCTCGGCCTCGCAGTACTGCTTCAAAGCCTCCAGGAGGACCCAGCTGGCCGCTGCCCCACTGGGACTGGCCGCCCGCCTCGGCCGCCCCCGGTCCTGTGTCGGGGACCCCGTATCGGGGTCCGGCTCGGATCACGCGGTATTCCTTGGAAGCTCTCGGCACCCCGGAACCCCCGCGGCTCGGCACAAGAGGACGCTTTCCGCTCAGGGCTACTTCAACGCCTTCGCGAGCCTGGCGCCCGGACGAAACGCCACAGCCCGATGCCCGCGACTGCGGCAGGCGCACGAGGCAAGGCCCTGGTCGAAGCGCCGGGCTTTTTGCGGAAGGACTTTTCGGAGAACCCCTACAGAAAACCCCCGTGGCTCGCCGGAGTATACGGCGGTCCAAGGGGGTTCTCAACACTTTAGGTTAGCGGCTTGCCGTCTCAGGTGATTTCGTCGATGATCTCGACGAGAACGCCATTCATGAAAGCGGGGCTGAGAAAGGCGTAGCGACTGTTCTCCCAACGCCGGGGCTCGCGGTCGAGCATCTGGAATCCTGCCTCCCGGAGCCGCTTCATGGCCTCGACCGTGTCCGGCACCTTGAAGGACAAGAGCATCACCCCTTCCCCCCGTTTCCGGATGAATCGCTCCACATCGCTTCCCTCGCGTGTCGACGCCATCAACTCGTAGCCGACCTCCCCCACGTAGTAGCGGGCCACAGCGATGGCCTCCGGTTCGTGCCGGTATTCGAGATCAGGTCGACTCTTTCCCAGGAAGGGCTCCCAGACGCTCTTTGCCTTTTCCAGATCGGTTACGGCAATGCAGATGTGGTCAATTTTTTCAATGCCAATCACGGGAAACTCCTTTGTCTGAATGCTGTTAACGCAACTGCTAAACTCTGACTCCAAGCCGATAGCCGTCTCGGATGGCGTTGTGCATGTCTCGGGGCGCCACCGCATCACCGATGATGTAGATCTCGTCGCACAGGTACTCGCAGGTGAGCAGCAGATCCTGCTCGGAGCGGCGCGGACCAGCGCATATGATCGTGTCGGTCTTGATCACCACCTCCTGACCGGTCGCAAGCCGGAGAGACACGCCTTCCCCTGCCGTACCTACGGGACTGGCCTCGGTGAGCACCTGAACCCCCAGTTCTTCGAGCCACTTCTTGTGGCGCCACCGAAAAGTAATCCCAAGGTCCCGACCCCACTGCTTCCTCTCTTCTACGAGGGTGACCTTCTTGCCATTGGCGGCTAGGTACTCAGCCGTGACGAGGCCAATTCTCTCGCCTGAGAGTACGAGGACCCGTTCCCCGACCTCATTGGCCTCCAACCCTCCGTCCATGAACCTGAGAGCCGACAGCGTTCGGATTCCGTCTGCCGCAAACGGCAGCG
Organism: uncultured Acidobacteriota bacterium; assembly: GCA_964422565.1. Lineage (GTDB taxonomy): Bacteria > Acidobacteriota > UBA6911 > RPQK01 > JAPXNP01 > CAYRCA01. Next base: position 2,450 of record CAYRCA010000414.1, read on the forward strand.
GAGGTAACTGAACCCCGGTGGCGACCACCACCACATCGGGTTTCGTCTTTTTCACCAGGGTGGGCGTCACAGATGTCTCCATCACAAGTTTCACGCCGTACTTGGCTATCATCGTTTGATAGAAGTCATGGGCTCGACGCATCGCTTCACCGCCGCTGATCTCCCGCAGCGCCGCAGTGGTCTGGCCGCCAATGCGGTTCCGGGCCTCGTATACCATGACGTCGTGCCCGCGCCTGGCCGCCGTTATGGCGAACTCAAGCCCGGCCGGGCCTGCGCCCGCAACGATGACACTCTTGGGGCGCACAGCGCGAGTGAGGTCGTACTCCGGTTCTACCTCATGCCCCAGCCGCGGGTTCATTGTGCATTTGTAGGGAATGTCGGAAAACAGGTGGGCGAGGCAAGTGAGGTCGCCGATACAGGGTCGGATTTCCTCGGGTCGACCGTCGCGGACTTTCACGATTGCCTCGGGATCGGCTAGCAGAGGCCGGCACACCTCCCACAAGTCCATCTTGCCCTCGGCAACGCCCTGCTCGGCGAGGAACGGATCGGCCAGGCGCGGGCCGAAGGCGACGGGGATCTTGATCTCCCTCTTGACCGCAGCAGAGATCGGTAGCCACCCGTCGTGGGGCACGTCGCGCCCCAGAGCGCCTTGACGCGACTCGTGCCACCCGATAACCAGAGAGATCATGTCACAGCCAGCTTTCTCGGCGACCTTCATGATCTCGAGGCATTCCTCTTGGGTATTGCCCCCAAACTCGTCCATGAGTTCCACGCCGTTCAATCTCACCACCAGTGGAGTGCCGGGAAGGAGGTCCTTAATCTCCGAAACGAGCTCCGTCATGAAGCGGCAGCGGTTATCTAACGAACCCCCGTACTCGTCGGTGCGCTGGTTCGTGTAACGGGACAGGAAGTCGGCCATGAGGTAACCCATGAAGCTTGTGATCTCCACCATGTCGAAGCCTGCCTCAACCGCGCGCCGGCACGCCTGAACATGGTCGTCGATCGCCCTGCGGATGTCAGCTTTGGTCATCTCCCTGGGTGGCCGGAAGTGTTTGAGACTTTGTGGCGTACTGGACGGCTGCATACAGTAGTCCAGCTCGATTCCACCGTAGCGCCCGCCGTGGAGGATCTGCTGACAAGCCAGGGAGTTGTTGCTATGGATCAGGTCTGCGACGCGGGACAAGGACGGGATGAACTTGTCCGAATAGATAGCCAGTTGCCGAAGATAAGCGCGCCCCTCGCCTCTTTCGTCAGGATAAGCCCCCTGGTTCGTAATGATCCCCGCGTCGCACCGGGAAATCGATTCCATACGGGCAAACTCCCGGGGCGAGGTGTAGCCCTCCGGGGTACAGAAATTCGAGATGCAGCACGCCGCGTATTTGACGCGGTTGCGAACGGTGAGGTTGCCGATTTGTATGGGCGCGAAGAGGTGGGAAAAGCGATTGTCGGCGTTGGACATATACGTGTCCTCGCAATTACATGAGATTAGCAAGGCAGGGTCGCCGCGCCTATTCGTTAGGCGGCTCCAGCAGACCGCAAAACTACGTGAAATTACTGCATCGTTTTGGCAAATGTTATCAACTTTGGATCAAGTCATTCGGATGCGACCAACCACTTCTCCTGCCTCAACCGTTTCTCCATTCCAGACTCGCACTTCCTCCAAGACCCCATCCACCTCTGCCTCTATCTGAAACACAGTCTTGTCGGTTCCTATTTCTAAAAGCGGCTCTCCCTTCATAGTAAAAAAACCCTGTTCTACGAACCACACGATCAGGACAGCAGTCGCAACTGCTTCGCCTAGTTGTGGAACAACCACATCAATGCAGTGGCTCTCTTCGTCCTCATCAAGAGGAAAATAACACATTGCACCTTCCCAATCCTGGGTCCGCGAGCCCATTGAGTCGAGACCTCTCCCGCCCGACCGAAAGGATAATATCCTCCGGTCTGGAGTCGGCAATTGGCCTGTGACGCGAGGTTGTTTCCCGGCTACATCGCTAGCAACTCTCGAAATTTGACAACATGGCGCGCCATCTGCTCCAAACCATGGGCCCGTCCCCGGCCGTCAGGCACCTTGGCGGTCAAGCCAGCCTTCCCGGTGCAGGGTCACTCCCTCGGTGCCGCGCCCTCGCA
>CAYRCA010000415.1:0-4574 GCA_964422565.1 uncultured Acidobacteriota bacterium
CGCCCGTGAGACAAGGCTGGCGTTGAGAACCTCCAGCCCGGGCGTCGCCAGGATGCCGCGAATCAGTGGCGCGACTTGGGCGTTCGAGAGGCCGTAGCTGGACTCCAGGACCCAGACCGTCTCGGCCAGCACCATCTCGGCCGTTACCAGTAAGACCTCCCCGGCTGCGGCCTGGTCGAGGAGTTGCTCGACTCGGGCGGCCTTGGCGGGATCGTCGTTCGTCAGGTACCGGATGAAGAGATTCGTGTCGACGAATACCCTCCTCATCCCATCTCCTGGGCAACGCGCCTGCCCACCACCGCCTTCGCCCGGGCCCGCTCCTCGGCGAAGTTCCCCTTCCCCGCAGCCGGAACGGCGCCCCGCAGATCCCTCAGCGTCTGCACGGTCTTGAGGACCACCTTGCCCTCCTCGACCGCGAAGTCCACGCGGTCGTTGGGTTGGAGGTGGAGGAGGTCCCGGATCGCCTTCGGAATGGTCACCTGCCCCTTCGATGTCACCTTAGCCAGCATCTTCCTTACCTCCGCGTTGTAGTAATGACAGGTATCATAGGTAAGGAGTGAGAACCGGTCAAGGCCGGGCCTTGCCGCCCGGCCCTCGGCATGAGGTGCCGCGCGCACCTCTCGGACCCGTACGCCCAGCGGTACCACTTCTGGAAACAGTATGCCGAACGACGCCTCGCCTGACTGGGAAAGGGTTCTGTCTTCCGCCTCCCGTCTGCAGCGGATCTTGCCGGACGCCGTTCTCGTGGGTGGAACCGCGTCGGCGGTGGGCTGCGGACAGAAGGAGTCCGTCGGCGAAAGGGAGGAGGGTCGGAGCGGGGGTCAGCGGCGGTAGACGTCGCGGCAGTGGCCGATCCGAACCACCAGGACCACGAGGCGGTTGTCGTCTACCTCGTAGAGCACTCGGTAGTCTCCGACACGGATACGCCAGGCACTGCGCCCCGATAGCTTCTTGGCGGCGGGAGGTCGCGGTGCGTCACCCAGGGCCCGTATTGCCTCGGTGACGCGAGCCCGATCGACGCCGAGGCGGTTAGGAATCCTTGATCCGAACTCACGCCGATGGCACTCTTGCATCACGGATCCGGAACGCTCAGGAGATGATCGCCATTTGAGCAGCAGCGGAGAAGGATCAAGAGCCATGCTCCACCCAACGGACAGGACCGTCGCCGAGGTTCTCAAAGAGCGACTCATCCAAATCGGCATTCCGGTGCAGCGGGTCTTAGTCTTCGGAAGCCGCGCCAGGGGGGATTTCTCCTCGGAGAGCGACCTCGACATCTGCCTCGTTCTCGACATCGTTGACGACGAGGTCTGCCACGCCGTCAGCAGGATCGCTTGGGAGGTGGGCTACCAACTCGACAGGATCATCACCACGGTGGAGTACACACCTGAGCAGCTCGAGCAAACTCCCCTCCGGTCGTCACCGTTCATTCGAGCCATACAGCAGGAGGGGGTTCCTATATGAAGGGCGAAGACCGCAAGGCGCTCAGCGACTATCGCCTCCAACAGGCAGATCACGCCATCAAGCAGGCGCAGGTCCTTTCAGGAGTTGCTGAATGGGCTGGGGTGGTCAATCGCGGATACTACGCCATGTTCTATGCGGCACTGGCGTTGCTGATCACCAAAGATCTGGGTTCATCGAAGCATTCCGGAGTTCTCGCCTTGATCGACCGTGAATTTGTCCATCCTGGAATTCTTCCAAAAGAGATGTCCATGATGCTGAGGGATGCATTCAACCAGCGTCAGAAGTCAGATTACGGCGAATTCTGTCCAACTTCAGAAGCCCGGGCTCGTGAGATTCTCGACCATGCGATGCAGTTCGTAGACAGGGTGAAGGAGATAGTGCACAAACGCCAGCGGGCGGTCGATTGACCTGTCGTGCGTCACTGCGTCCTCCCCGCCTCTGCGGTTCCCCCAAAAAGCCGCAAAAACCGCCAACGTCCCCCCGTCGGGGTTTGGTCTCGAGCCGGATCCTGGGGAAATCTGGCCACACCCGAGAAGACATTCTTCTGGAGGGACAAGAGGAGGAGAGATGGCCCAGTTCAAGATCGTCGTCGAAAAGCACCCGGACGGGTACGTGGCATACCCTCTCGGGCTGAAAGGCATCGTCGTCGCGGAAGGCGACACCTATGAGGAAGCTTTGGCGAACGTGAAATCGGCGATGCGGTTCCACGTCGAGACCTTCGGCCCGGAAGCGCTTCAGGACGAATCCCCGGTTCTCGAGGCGTTCGTTGCGGAAGCCGAAATGGCGATCTGATGCCGAGGTTCCCTGTCGACGCCCCGAAGGCCAGGGTCCTGAAGACTCTGGAGTTGTTCGGGTTCCGCTTGGTCCGCGCGGGTGAGCACAACGCGATGACGCGCGAATCTGCCGACGGCAAATGGACTCCGCTGACCCCGCCGAACCACTGTCACATCAAGGGCTCGACCCTCCGGACACTCTGTTCCCAAGCCGGGATCTCGCGAGACGAGTTCCTGCGCGCCTACGATCAGACGTAGGTCACCTCACCAACCCCTGGCTGCGCCCCCTCGGCCCCTGGCCTTGCTTTGCGACCTCTGCGGTTCCCACCCCCAGCCTCGCCTGAAAGCCGCGAAAACCGCCAGCGTCCCCGCCGTAGGGTCCCGCCTTCCGTCCTCCGTCTGCCGTCTTCCGTCCTCAGCCCTCCGTCCTCCGCCCCCCGCCCCCTTGACCGGCCGCGTCACGGCGCCGATACTGAAAACGTACAATTTATCCGATTTGGGAGGATTGGGAGTCATGACCCGCTTGCCCGTGACCGAAGCCCGAGACAACTTCGCCGACCTACTGAACAAGGTGGCCTACGCTGGGGATCGCGTCCTCGTGGAGCGCCACGGAAAGCCCTTGGCGGCTATCGTCTCCGCAGAGGATCTGGATCTCCTGGAGAGGCTCGAGGACCGACTGGATCTCCTAGATGCGCTGCAGGCGCTCCAAGAGGCGGAAGACCGGGCGGAGAAGCCCGTTTCGCTGGATTCTCTGCTGGAAGAGCTCGGACTCCGGCGGTAGGGGGCGCGTGTGGGCTACACGGTCGACATCCTGCCAGGGGCGGCCCGCGAGCTCCGGAAGCTCCCCGCCAAGGCTCGCACCGCCCTCTTGCTGCGACTCGTCTCCTTGCGGGCCGACCCTCGACCGGAGAACGCGAAGAAAATCGAAGGACCCGGGAATCTGTGGCGGATCCGAGAAGGGGACTACCGGCTCATCTACCAGATTCGTGACACGGCGCTGCTCGTCCTTATCGTCCGTGCGGGGCACCGCAGGGAGGTCTACCGGAAGTTTTCCCGCCTGCTGAAGTCGCTTCCCGAGTGACCCCCCGCCGCATCAGCGTCCGCTTGAGCGAAGTCTTCGAGGAGGTCTGCCTCCTCTAGCTCTTCCTCTTCCGAGCGTGATGCGTAATAGGCCTCGTACTCCCGGATCCGATCGTTCTTCTCACGGCGTTGCGCGTATCTCTCGAGCAGGAACGCCACGAGCTCGCGCGTCTGTAAAACCAATCGAACCAATGAAACCAATCCAACCCGCCTGTCCCCCGTCCTCCGTCCCTGTCCGAGGGCGGCTGGATGGCGGGTGGTGAAATGACCAACCCAAGCCCCGAGGTGCTGTTGACCGATCTCTTCTAGCTGTTCATAGAGCGGCGAGGTCATGCTCGATCTGCTTCAGCTCCGAGGTGAGGTTGTCCAACGCCACACGATCCTCCCAGGCGGGCGACTCCTCGATTTGCCCCTGGCGAATTCTCTCCTCTAAAGCGTTCGGGCTGGCCACCCCATATCTCCGAAGCAGATCCAACTGGTCACTCTGAATGGCACGCTTTTTTTCCCGAAGGAGCGCACGAACAGCCTCTTTCAGAATGCCCTCCTTAGACGTGTGTTCCGCTCTCGCCAAATCGTCGATGTACTGGTCCACATTCATGGGGTCCATCGGCAACCCTCCTCCATCGGCTGATGCTGCACAACCATCATCCGCAAATCTGGCACAAGAGCCTACAATTTTCAACGACGACCCCGGCGCGCACCCCGCCAACCCGCCCGCCGCTCCGCCGCCAAGCCACCTTGGTCATTTGACCATCCTCCCCTCCCCTGGGTCACCCTCCTTCCTTGCGGCGCATTTCCCCTTCTACACCAAGCCCGTCTCGCGCAACGAACGCCAAGGTCTAATAGCAAATAAAATCAAACCACTAATAAACTAAATCCAACCACAACAAACCCTGTCTCACGCAACGACGCAACGACGCAACGGTTAGGAATAGATTCAAAACACCAAAATCTGTTTCGCGCAACGAACGCAACGATCTCAACCAAGAGCACTTCTATAATTCGCGTTCCTAAAGATCTTCTTGGCGTCCTTTGCGAGCTTTGCGCGAAAAGTCCTTTGATCCCGCTTTTCCACGTTGCGCCGTTGCGTCGTTGCGTGAGACCCGTCTTTGCCCTTCTCCGCGTCCTCCGCGCCTCTGCGGTTCCCCCCAAAAGCCGCGAAAACCGCCAGCGTCCCCACCGTCCTTCCGCGTCGGGGTTTCACCCAGGTCTTGAACCAATGAAACCAATCGAACCAATGAAACCAATCCAACCCGCCTG
>CAYRCA010000416.1:0-618 GCA_964422565.1 uncultured Acidobacteriota bacterium
GATTCCGCGGGGGGGCGCCGACCTCCCCCTGACACCGCCCGGCGGGGGTCCCTGGGCGGCGCTGCTGCTGCCGCGTCCGTAGACCGATGCGGCGCCGGACGCGTCGTTCGGGAAGCGGACGCCGGAAACGCCGCCGGGCGCAACTCACCCGAGACGGGCCCGCATCGCGGTATGGAAATTCACGGGAGAGGCGGCCCTCCGGAGGGCCGCCTCCGTATCGAGCTCCCCGAACCGGGGAGCGGCTTAGAACTGTCAGCCGTAGGTCTGTTTTTCGGGTGCGGAGCTAAGGTCCACCGGAGCCGGAGGAACGCCGGCCGCGCGGGCCATGGCCTGGTTGAGACGCTCCATCTCCTCCCGGCCGTATCCTCTGTAGCTGTCGGCGATCCGACCGTCGGCCCCCACTTCGACGGCCACCACCGAGTAGACCTTCTCGTAGGCCCGCACCACGGCGCCCTCGGGATCGGGGAGCACGGGGCCTTTCGCGTCCAACTGCTCGCCCCAGTCCGGCGCGCCATCTTCGGACACCCAGACCATGTGAAGGAGGGCGGTGTTGTCGCCGTAGGCCTCGGTCATCTGGTTGAACATGGGCATCGCACGCGCGTTGTGCGGACAGACTTC
>CAYRCA010000416.1:628-2569 GCA_964422565.1 uncultured Acidobacteriota bacterium
CTTCCTTCCAGAACACGAGGAAGGCGGGGGCCGTCGCCGTCAGGTCGGTCAGCGAGTACCGATCGCCGTCCACACCGACGATATCGAACGTCGGAGCGGGCGGAGCATCGGGTTCCACGGCCACGGGTACTTCATCAACTTCAGGTTCGACGGTCGCGCACGACGCCACCAGCGCCGTCATCGAGAGAATCACGACAGCCATGAAGTGGGTGTGGTTCATCTTTAGCCTCCGATCATTTTCATCCCATTCGACCACCCCAGTGTAGCGGGCTCGCCGGGCGGCGTCCAGTACACCCATCGGCCCAAACTCAAGAAAAGACGCGGTGTAACCCCCTTCAAGCCTCATCGGGCGTGGTTGGACGGAATTTTCCGATGTCAATCGGCTACCGCCCGCTCCGCCCGTTCCGTGGCCGGTAGCGCTCGAACCAGGCCAGGGTGTGCGGCACGGGACGGTCGGATGATTCGGCCGGGCGCCGATGGCGTGGGCGGCGCCCGGGATTCGGGCGAGAGCGGTGGGGCCGCGTCGGAGCTTGAGGGGTAGGCGTAGCCGCCCGAGGTGAGCGCGAAGCTGTACCAGTTTCCGATTTGAGTGCACAATGCTGGGAAGGCCATGAACCGCTCTCTAATCTGGACAGCTTGTCTTTTGCTCTTTGCCGGTCCGTCCGGCCCCGGCCGCGGCGGAATCCGGGGGGAAACACCTCCTTCGGAACCGGTCGATTACTTTCTGATCGTCACCGGGAACGAAGTGCTGCGCGGCGTCTACGCGGACGCCCACACCCTGTACATTGCGAGGACGCTGGCGCCGTTGGGCGCCCGCTGCGTCGGGGTAACGATCACCCCCGACGACATCGCGAGCATTCATCGCGCTCTGGACTTTGCTTCGCGCCGGACGCCGCTGATTCTCGTGACCGGAGGGCTGGGACCGACGGACGACGACGTCACCCGGGAAGCGTTGACCCGATTCACCGGGATTCCCCTCTACGAACGGCCGGAGGCGATTTCGGCGATGATGCTCCGCTTCGGAGTGGAGCGGGCCGAGGACCTTCGGGCGAATCTGCGTCGTCAGACCCTCGCGCCCAGGACAGGGAGCTTTTTCCCGAACCCTCACGGGACCGCGATCGGTCTGGTGTTCGACGACGGAGAGCGGGTCATCGTCGCCCTGCCCGGTCCGCCCTCCGAGTTGCGGCCGATGGTCGTCGAAGGGCTGGCGCCCTTCCTGGCGGAACGGTTCGGGATTCGGTCGCCGGGGGCGACGCTCACCCTGCGCTTCGTCGGCATCGGCGAATCCAATATCGACGAGGTCATGCACCGGCACCTGACGCTGCCGGAGGATCTGATGATCTCCTCGTTGTTCGACCTGGATCGAGTGGACCTCACCCTTTCGCTGCCCGGCGATACCGGGGAGGACCGCGCCAGGCTGAAGGCGCTGCGGGCCGAACTGATGAGGTATGTGGGGGATCACGTCTATTCGGACGACGGCGCGACGCTGGAGGAGAGCGTGCTGCGGCTGCTGGAGGAGAGCGGCCTGACTCTGATCACCGCCGAGATGGGCAGCGGCGGCGGCCTCGCGGCCGGCCTGAACCAGGCCGAGGGTGTGGAGCGCGTCTATTCGGGCGGTTTCGTGGTTCCCAATGAGTACGAGCTCGACGAGATGTTGGGCCGCGTTCCCGAGGGCGAGCCCGCCGACAGGCCGGTCGCCGGTCCTTCGGAGCTGAAAGCATTCGTTCGGGCGGTCTGCGAGAAAACCCGCAGCGACTGGGGGATGGTCGTGGGTCGGGTGGTCGTCGAGGGGGACGCGCGGCACGTGCTGGTCGCCTACGGGTCCGCCCGGGACGGCATCGACGTGGAGCGGGTGGCACTGCGGGGACGCGGCGGAGTCGCCCAGGCGCGCTTGGTAAACCGCTGTCTGGACCTGCTCCGTCGAAAACTCGAAGCGCGCAT